>CAZLUS010000050.1:0-5758 GCA_964562775.1 uncultured Flavobacteriaceae bacterium
AAGAAAGGTAAAAAACGTATGCGACAAGTGGGTAACGTAGAGGTGCCACAAGAAGCATTTATGGCGGTGCTTAAGCTAAATGATTAAGCTTCTTTGTCAAAATCGAACACTTTTCCTAAATACACTAGTTTACAGTCATCTTTAAGATCTTTAATAACTTCTTTGCTAAAGGCAGATATAATTTTTAAGCCATTATCTGGTGTCTTTAAAAATATAGGGATAATATCATTATCGGTTTTCGTAATTTCTATAAGCGTATTATAATGCTCTTGGTCTTTGAGTTCAATCTCATTTACAGATGGGTATTTTCGAGCGACGTTGGTGAGTTTAATAAAATCGTCTGTATGTGAAAATAAGCCTTCTTCTGGGTTGTTTTCTGGGTCGTTCATTTCGTCTGTATTCACCATACGAAAAGCGCCATTTTCACCAAATTGCTTTTTAAATTTATCTATAGCAAACTTATTAATGTCAGCATTTCCTGTTAATGCCATTAGGTAACCCATGTCATTCAATTCTATATTATCTGCTAACGAATCAGAAAAAATATTAGCTGCAATAGCATCTAAACCTAAGCTATTGGCCTTGTCTACGTTTGCCTGGTTATTATCTATAAGTACAACATGGCGTTGGTTCTTCTTTAGATAACTTGCGATAAGGCGTGATACTTTTGATGCTCCAATAATTAATATTCCTTCAGATTTTGTTAAAAATACACCTATGAGTTTTGCAAAAATCCTTGCTGTTGTAGCGTTTAATAGTACTGTGCCCAAAACTATCATAAACACTAATGGGGTAATATATTCTGCTCCTGGTTCCCCTTTGGCTAAAAGCTTAGAACCAAATAATGAAGCAATACCTGCGGCCACAATACCACGTGGACCTACCCATCCTATAAAAAGTTTTTCATTTAGTTTTAAACTAGACCCCTGGGTACTCAAGAAAACACCAAGTGGCCTTATTACAAATACAATGATTGCAAAAAGTGCTGCCGTTTGCCAATTCAAAAGCAACTCTAAGTCGCTAATATTAATATTTGCTGCTAGTAGAATAAACAGTATGGAGATTAATAGCACACTTAAGGACTCTTTAAAATAAAGCAATTCTTTTAGGTTTGGTAAATCAATATTACCCATTACCATCCCCATAACCACAACGGCTAAAAGCCCCGATTCGTGAGCAAAAACATCAGACATTACAAAAACCAGTAATACTGTTGAAAGTGAAGCCACATTCATCAAATAATGCGGAATCAAATTCTTTTTAATAGCAAAAGCTAGTGCATGTGCAAACGTAAATCCAAATGTAGTTCCAAAAAGTAAAATCTTACCAAATTCTATAAGTGCAGTTTGTGTAAAAGCACTTCCTTCGCCAACACTAATAAATTCAAAAACCAATACCGCTACTAATGCGCCAATGGGATCAATAAGTATGCCTTCCCATTTTAAGACGGTAGAGATATCTTTTTTTAATGGAATGTTTCTTAAAATTGGCGTTATAACCGTTGGTCCAGTAACTATAATTAATGCAGAAAATAGAAAAGCTACTTGCCAAGAGAGCCCAAAAATATAATGCGCTGCTATACCTGCGCCAAAAAAAGTTACTACAGAACCTAAGGTAATTAGCTTTGTAATTACTGGCCCTACTGTTACAATCTCTGAGCGTTTTAGTGTTAGTCCGCCTTCAAAAAGAATGATACTAATCGCTAAAGACACAAAATAATAAAGGCTATCCCCAGGGAATAAACCTTTTGTACCATTCCAAATAGGTTCAATTAATTTAGCACCGTCTTCTGTGTATAATGTAGCAATAGGCCCAACCAATAAGCCTATTAAAATTAGTGGTAAAATTGCGGGTAGTTTTAAACGCCAAGCGACCCATTGTGCAATAATTCCTAAAATAATAATTCCGGCTAGTTCTAACATCTAAAAATTGATTTTAGTAAAAATAAGAATTTAAAATAATGAAAGTTTTTGACCTCAACAAACTACTAATGATCACGCATGGTTAATCTAAGCACAGAACAGGCTGATTTTTCTGTGAATTTATCTTTACCCGTTCCAAAAAGTACACTTATCCAATTGTCTTTTTGGGGAGTCCCCAAAATTAAAAGATCAAAACTGGCAGAGGCTTTTGATATTGCGTCTATAGAATCATTGTTTTTTTGTACAACAACCATACTTTGGGCTTTCGCTTTTTCCAATAATTTTTTAGAGTTCGTCTCCATCTCATTAATCGTGTTCTGATCTGTTTTTTCAGCAACTACATGCAATAGGGTTAAAGATGCATTGTAAAAAGAGCAGATTCTATCTGCTACTTCTATAAAGTTTTTGTCTCTTCTTCCTGGTCGCAATGCTAAAAGTACTTTGCCAATATAACGTACGCCATCGTCTTTAAAAAGTGCAAAGTCTGAATTTATATGTGTCAACAACCACCCAATAGGGTTACTTACCAAAATACCACTATGGGCACGCCCACTCCAGCCCATAACCAACCAATCGCAATGCGTTTGGTCACTCAATTCGTGTATGGTCTCAGACATCTCATGCGTAACCGCAGCTTCAAAATCTACTTTAATATCTTGTGATGTAGCCAATCTAGCAACCCTACGTTCTAAGGAAGCTATTCTTGGGTTCTCTTCAACCATAGCATCCAAAAAAGTCTGGTTGGGTACCTCAGTAACATTAACTACCTGTATTTTGTCCCGTTTGTTTATGGCTGCAGCTATTTCAACCAACATTTCTGGTGAACGTTCATTACCAAGTAGAGGAACTACCACGCCAGCATTTGATGCTAAATTACCGTCTAGATTTTCTAGCGCATCGGTTGCGTTATTATTGTAATGAATTTCGTTCTTTTTGTCTCTTTTATAAAACAAATACAAGGCTGGGCGATGCCCATATTTTCTTAAAATACCGGTGCGTGTTGCGTTTTTTCCAAAAAAGAAATAAATGACAAAGCCTAATAAAATTATACCTAAGATGGCAAGCAAGGGGCCTAATCCTAAAAAAATCAACAAGGCTATTCCGCTAAAAATTCCGAAAAGCTGCACAAAAGGATACCAAGGCGATTTATAGGGTGGGTTGTACCATTGTGCCGATGTTTCTCTGAGTACTATGACACAGGCGTTTACCAAGATGAACATCATTACCATAAATGCACTTGCCAGTTTGGCTATTTTTTCTACATCTAGGAAAAGAATAACCAAAGCCATTAAAAAGCAAGTCATGACTATAGTTACCACAGGAGTTAAAAACTTACTATGTATCTTTCCCATAAAATCGGGTAGTAATTTATCTATTGCCATAGCGAATGGGAACCTTGAGGCTGCCAAAACCCCAGAATTGGCCATGGATATCAAAGTAATAACACCTATAAGAGCAGCGGCATAACCAATAATATCGCCCCCTAAAAGTTTTGAAATGGTATAAATGGGCTTAATATCAGATTGAAGTTCATTTAAGGGTAGGTTTCCAACCAATACAAAGGCTATTGAAACATAAATTAGCGTCATAATGAACAATGAAAGTATCATTGCTCTTGGAAGGTTTGTCCCTGGGTTTTTAATCTCTCCTGCTATTGCGGCAACCTTTGTCACTCCAGCATAAGATATATATACAAAGGCAACGGTTGAAAACAAGCCTAGTTTTCCTTCAAGTAAAAAAGGATCCAGCAGTTCTGATGATGTTCTTGGCATACCAAATAAAAGAATCATCGCTAAGCTAGTTAGACTGATAGCAACAATTACAATTTGAACCTTACCTACTTTTTTTACTCCCATAATGTTCAAGAAAAGTATCAACACTAAAAAGAGTACGGCAATATATTTTGTAAGACCAGCATCAATACTAATTAAAATAGAAAGATATGCGCCAAAGCCTACTAAGGCAAAAGCGCTTTTAAAAAGTAAGGACAGCCAAAGCCCAAAGCCTGCAATAGTACCAAATAAAGGGCCAAAGGCGCGTTCAATATACACATATGTGCCTCCAGAGGAAGGCATGGCAGTTGCTAATTCTGACTTTGAAAAGGCTGCAGGAAGAATACAAATTGCAGCAATCAAATAAGCAAGCCAAACAGATGACCCTGTTTTTGCTGCAGCCAAACCAGGTAAAACAAAAATACCACTACCCAGCATGCCGCCAATACTAATGGCGATTACAGAGGTTAATGAAAGGCTGCGTTCTAACTTTTTCAATGGATTTTGTCTAAACGCTAAAAATAGGCTATTTGAACGAAAAATCTTAATTGCCTCCTCTACCTCCTGTTTTTAAAACCTATTTTGTTAAAATACATCCAATAAAACACCATTTTTTGAGCAATTGCAAAGCAGTTTTAGTATTTTGGGGATTATTTTGTTTTAATGACCTTATACCCTATAGAAACTGGTAACTTTAAGCTCGATGGAGGCGCTATGTTTGGCGTAGTACCAAAAGCACTTTGGTCAAGAACCAACCCTGCAGATGATAACAATATGATTGATATTGCCGCCCGTAGTCTTCTTATTGAAGATGGCGACAGATTAATTCTTATTGATACAGGAATGGGCGATAAACAATCAGAAAAATTCTTTAATTATTATTACCAATGGGGAGATTACTCCTTAGATAGCTCTCTAAAAAAAGCTGGATTTCATCGTGATGATATCACAGATGTGTTTATGACGCATTTGCATTTTGACCATTGTGGCGGGAGCATTCAATGGAATAAAGACAGAACTGGCTATGAGCCTGCATTTAAGAACGCCACTTTTTGGACTAATGAAAATCATTGGAAGTGGGCGACGGAACCTAATGTAAGAGAAAAAGCTTCGTTTTTAAAAGAAAATCTTTTGCCAATGCAAGAAAGCGGGCAATTACAGTTTATAAAAAGAAATAACACTCCTTTTGTAGAGCGTTCTGAGCTTGGTTTCGGTATTTTATTTTTAGATGGACACACAGAAAAACAAATGATTCCGCATATAAACTACAAAGGTAAAACCCTTGTTTTTATGGCAGATTTAATGCCTACTGTTGGACATATTCCATTAGCATATGTTACAGGATATGACACCCGCCCCTTGCTTAGTATGGATGAAAAGGCTATGTTTATAAAAAAAGCAATAAAAAACGAGTATGTTTTGTTTTTTGAACACGATGCTCACAATGAGTTATGCTCTATAAAAAACACAGAAAAAGGAGCGCGCCTAAATGAGCTTTTCACTTTTAAAGAATTATTCTCTTAATACTATATTTCTAAATACATTTTTTATGATTAATACATTTTCAAAATCTATTTTTACGCTTGTCTCTGGAAGTCTATTTTTAATGGGTTGTGGGGCAACTAGTTTAGTTTCTACTCCCGTTGAAAATATAGATACCGTACCCTTAAAAATTTCCGACTTAACAGATGCAGAAAAAAAGAATTGGGGGCATGCCGATTTAGTTTCAGATACAATCCCTGGAATGAGTGTTGATAGAGCTTATTCAGAAATAATAGGGAATAAAAAAGGACAAACAGTTATTGTCGCAGTTATAGATGCTGGAATGGACCTAACTCATGAAGACTTAGATGATGTTTTATGGACAAACAAAGGAGAAAAAGCTGGTAATGGGAAGGATGACGATAACAATGGCTATATAGATGATATTCACGGATATAATTTTCTAGGAGAATCCTATAATGAGCAACTTGAGTACGTACGAATGCTTCGTTTAGGTGTTGGTGATGCTGCTATGCGTGCCAAAGCGCAAATAAAGCTAGATGCAGAATATCCAAAAGCACT
>CAZLUS010000050.1:5858-9299 GCA_964562775.1 uncultured Flavobacteriaceae bacterium
CGCGAAATTGTAAAAGACAATCCCTACGATTTTAATAGTAGAAATTACGGGAATGGAAACCCTCAAAGCCGTAGTGAAGACGAAAGTCACGGAACTCACGTTGCAGGTATTATTGCAGCAGAACGAAATAATGGCAAGGGTGCTAATGGGGTAGCAAATAATGTTGAATTAATGAGTGTACGTGCTGTTCCTAATGGTGACGAATACGACAAAGACATAGCTTTAGGTATACGTTATGCCGTTGATAATGGTGCAAAAATTATTAACTGTAGTTTTGGGAAGTCTTTTTCTCCTAATGCCGAATGGGTCCATGATGCTATACAATATGCGGCTTCTAAAGACGTATTAATTGTGCATGCTGCGGGTAACGATGGTATTAATTTAGATGATGCTGCAAATCCTAACTATCCTAACGACCATAAAAATTCAAGCACAGAAATTAGCAATAATGTTATTACCGTAGGGGCTTTAGCGCCTGCATATGGCTCTAGAATGGTAGCCTCTTTTTCTAATTATGGGACTGCTAATGTAGATGTTTTTGCCCCTGGAGATAATGTGTATTCTACAATGCCAAATAACAACTATGATTATCAAGGAGGTACTTCAATGGCTGCGCCGGCTGTTGCAGGTGTTGCTGCTTTAATACGATCGTACTATCCAAAATTATCTGCAACGCAAGTTAAAAACGTGATAATGCAATCTGGTTTAAGCTCAAAAGCTTCTGTGGTTATTTCAGGAGATCCTTCAAAGAGTAAATCATTTTCAACTATTTCTAAATCTGGGAAAATGGTTAATGCCTATAACGCACTGCTTTTAGCTGAAACTGTTTCAAAAGGAAAATAAGTATTCGTATTTAACACTATACAAAATGATAAATCTGGTTAAAAAAATTGTATTCGTTTTAGTTTGTGGAATCACTTCCCTAATTGCTCAAAACAATTCTACCTACTGGCAACAACATGTAGATTATACCATGGATGTAAACATGGATGTAAACACATATCAATACACTGGTACTCAAGAATTAGTATATACCAACAACTCACCAGACCAATTAAATAGAGTGTATTATCACTTGTATTTTAATGCTTTTCAGCCTGGCAGTGAAATGGATATTCGGCTACAAAATATTGCCGATCCAGATAGAAGAATGATTACGCCCGAGAAGAAAAGTAGAATTGCTTCTTTATTACCTTCAGAAATAGGGTATTTGCATGCTACTTCTTTAACGCAAGACGGACAAAAAACTTCTTTTAGCGAAGAAGGCACTATTTTGGTTGTAGATTTAGCAAAACCAATACCTCCGGGAGGAAAAACTACTTTTAAAATGGATTTTAAAGGACAGGTGCCTGTACAAATTCGTAGATCTGGTAGAAATAGCGCTGAAGGGGTGGCCTTGTCTATGAGTCAATGGTACCCAAAATTAGCTGAGTACGATTTTGAAGGCTGGCATCCTAACCCATATATAGGAAGAGAATTTCATGGTGTTTGGGGCGATTTTGATGTAAAACTTACCATAGATAAAAACTACACTGTAGGTGGAACAGGCTATCTTCAAAATGCCGATAAAATTGGTCATGGATATGAAACTCCAGGTACAAAAGTTAAAACAAAAGGAAAGACTTTAACATGGCACTTTAAAGCACCTAACGTACACGATTTTATGTGGGCTGCCGACCCAGAATACGTGCATGATGTTGTGCCTATGGAAAATGGGCCTACGCTACACTTTCTATATAAAAACAACCCTGAAATAGCAGAAAACTGGAAAAATCTACAGCCAAAAACTGTAGAAACTATGAAGTTTTTTAGCAATAATATAGGCAAGTATCCTTATGAGCAATATTCCGTAATTCAAGGTGGCGATGGAGGTATGGAGTATGCAATGAGTACGCTAATTACAGGACAGCGCAGCTTTGGAAGCCTTGTGGGTGTTACCGTACATGAAATGGCACATTCTTGGTTTCAGCATATTCTTGCAACAAACGAGGCTAAACATGAATGGATGGACGAAGGTTTTACTTCTTTTATCAGTAGTCTTTGTATGAATCAAGTTATGCAGCAAAATAAAGAAAACCCTTTTGAGGGTTCTTATAATAGTTATTTTGCCTTAGCAAATTCCGGGAAAGAGCTTCCGCAAAGCACACATGCAGACCGTTTTGAATTAAATTTTGCTTATGGTGCTTCGGCTTATAGTAAAGGCTCTGTTTTCTTATCCCAGTTAGGGTATGTAATTGGGCAGGAAAATTTAATGGCAACCATCAGAAAATATTATGATGATTTTAAATTTAAGCACCCTGTGCCTAATGATATTAAAAGAACAGCAGAAAAAATAGCGAATGTGGAACTCGATTGGTATTTAACCGATTGGACTCAAACCACCAATACTATAGACTATGCAATAAAAGAGATTGTTGCCGAGGGAAATAAAACCAAAATTACCTTTGAACGAATAGGACAAATGCCAATGCCTATAGATGTTTTAGTTGTTGGTGCTGATGGAAATGCAGAAACCTTTTACATCCCTTTAAGAATGATGCGTGGTGAAAAAGAAAATCCTTATCCGAAAATAAATAGAACTGTTGTTAAAGATTGGGCGTGGACTAGTCCTACCTATGAAATGTTAATTGATACTCCTTTTGAAAATATAGCGGGTATTACTATAGACCCATCTCAACTAATGGCAGATGTTGATAAATCAAATAACAGTTATCAAAAAGAATAATACTATCTTTATTTAACCCTAAATCCGCTTGAGAATATTAATTTTCAAACGGATTTTTATTTTTAAAAATGACTTTTACCTTTCCAAAAAAAGAAAAACTTAAAAGCAAAAAGTTAATAGACAAGCTTTTTGTAACGGGTAAAAGCATTAGCTATTCTTCTCTTAAACTAGTTTATCTAGCAGCCGATTTTGAGGATGCTTCAAAAATAAAAACAGGGGTAATTGCCCCTAAAAACAAATTTAAAAAGGCGGTAGATAGAAATAGAGTTAAACGAATATTAAGAGAGGCATATCGCCTAAATAAGCATGCGGTTTTTAACAACATAGAGGGAAGTTTTGCGTTCATGATTTTATATCTTGGTAACGATATTCCAAGTCTTAATGAGGTTGATGAAAAAATGCAAGGCTTATTAAAAAAATTTCTTGAAAAAAATAAAAATTAAATTGATGAAAAATCTTTACAAAAAACAAATCATAATTCCTGTTATAGCATTATTTGTATTAGTGGGTGGAAGTAGTTTTAAGAATGATTTCTTTGAAGTTGCTAAACAAATTGAAATTTTTACAACGCTTTTTAAAGAGCTAAACATGAACTATGTTGATGAAACCAATCCAGGGGAATTAATGGATTCTGCAATAAAAAACATGCTGAACGAATTAGACCCTTATACCAAGTTTCTTAACGAACAAGATGTTGAAGAATTTAAAATTAATAA
>CAZLUS010000050.1:9399-11340 GCA_964562775.1 uncultured Flavobacteriaceae bacterium
AAAAATAGTTTTAGACCTACGAGGCAACCCTGGTGGCTTATTGTCTGAAGCCATTAATGTTACAAATCTTTTTGTTCCAAAAGGAGAATTAATTGTGACTACAAAATCTAAAGTCAAAAAATTTAATCAGACATATAAAACTAAAAACAAAGCAGAAGACCTAGAAATTCCCTTAGTAGTTTTGGTAAATGGTAGAAGTGCTTCTGCAAGTGAAATAGTTTCGGGTAGCTTACAAGACTTAGATAGGGCTGTAGTTTTAGGAGCTCGTAGTTTTGGAAAAGGCCTTGTACAAAGACCTTTAAAACTTACTTATGGAACACAGTTAAAAGTTACCATTTCGCGATATTACACCCCTTCTGGAAGATGTATTCAGTCTTTAGATTATTGGAATAGAGACGACGAAGGTAACGCGATAAGAAATACAGAATTCAACGAGTTTAAAACCAAAAACGGTAGGCTTGTAGAAGACGGTGGTGGCGTAATGCCAGATGTAGAAATAGCTTCTTCTAAATCTAATGCTTTAATCGATGCTTTAGTGGGCAATAATGTTGTTTTTAATTATGCTACTCAATTCTATTATAAAAATAAATTTGATGCTATAAAAGACTTTAAAATTTCTGATGCTGACTATAAAGACTTTAAAACTTTTGTTGCCGACAAGGGCTTTTCTTTTAAAACCAAAACAGAAAAACTTTTAGAAGAATCTTTAAATTCTGATAATTCACTTTTAGGAACAGAAGTTCAAGAAAAATATAAAGACTTGTTATTGGCTGTTAATAAGGGTAAGATTTCTGCATTAGACACCTATAAAAATGTTATTACAAAAAAGTTAGAAGATGAAATTATAAAACGCTATTTCTACAGAGATGGCCTTTATGAATACAGTCTTACTAACGATGATGTTATATTATCTGCAAAAGCCCTCTTAAAAGACAAGAAAAAATACAACAGTATTCTTGGCTTTTAGAAAAATACGCGCTTATATGTTTACTTTTATTCCATGCAAAAACTAAAGGTTTGTGAACTTTTTGCGGGTGTTGGTGGTTTTAGGCTTGGACTAGAAAAAACAGGTGGTTTTGAAGTTGTTTGGAGCAACCAATGGGAGCCTTCTACAAAAACCCAGCACGCTTCTATGGTTTATGAAGCTAGGTTTGGGGCTAAAAATCACTCTAATACAAACATAGAAGCGGTTAAAACAGAAGAAATTCCAGACCATGACGTTTTAGTGGGCGGCTTCCCTTGTCAAGATTATTCGGTTGCAACTACTTTAAAAAACTCTAAAGGACTTTTAGGAAAAAAAGGAGTGCTCTGGTGGTCTATTCATCGTATTTTAAAAGAGAAAACAAACAAGCCTAAATACCTAATTTTAGAAAACGTAGATCGTTTGTTAAAATCCCCATCTACGCAAAGAGGTCGTGATTTTGCTATTATGCTAAAGTGCTTGGGTGATTTAGGTTATGCTGTAGAATGGCGTGTAATAAATGCTGCCGAATATGGTATGCCACAACGCCGTAGGCGTGTTTTTATAATTGGTATGCATAAATCTGCTGGGGTATATGACAGCTTCTTAAAAGAACAGCTCCTTGAAAATAGCATCTTCAATACTGCATTTCCAGCGAGTTATAAAAAAACAATGTCTTTTGAACTTAAAGAAAGTCTAGAAGACATTTCTAAAGCCTTTAATAAAGGTGAAAAATTGTCGCCCTTTCTAAATTCTGGCTTGTATACAAAAGGCTGTGTAACAACCACAAAAGCTCTGCCTAATTACGATGGCAAAGAAATGGTAATTTCTCAAATTCTTCAAAATGAAGCTGTAGACGCCTCTTTTTTTATTTCTGAAGAACAATTACCTAAATGGAACTATTTAAAAGGAGCAAAAAAAGAAGTGCGCACCACAAAAGAAGGCTATCAATATAACTATGCCGAAGGTTCAATGGTTTT
>CAZLUS010000050.1:11440-15639 GCA_964562775.1 uncultured Flavobacteriaceae bacterium
AAGCACAGCTAGACTATATCAACGAAGACCTTCCTACTTTTGCCTTTGAGCTATCCTATCTAAAAAACACTGTTGAAAAAAAAGGGTGGTTGTTTGATGAAAATAAAAAAACCGATTTCTATGCACTAATAACAGCTATTTTTTTAGATGGTGGCGAATATTCCTCATGTAAAATAACATTAGTTAACCGCAAAAAGCTACTAAAAAAATTAGATGCCCTTAACTTTAAAAACACCCGTTTTCAAGATTATAGGAGTGCTAATAGCCATGGTAAAATAGTTATAGATCAGCTAAATCCTAAAGGGGAAGGTTATCTATTTCTTTCCTCTAAAAACAAAAGTGAACAACCGTTAAATCTTGTACTTAGATTAGATTGGTTACTAGAAGCTAATATTGCTAAACGTTTAATATAAAGCGGAGGTGGCGTTTTGTTGTTTAAGGATGCAACAACATTCTAATATGCGGAATACCATCTTCTAAGTACTCCTCTCCATTTTCCATAAACCCTAAATCCTTATAAAATTTTATAAGGTAAGTTTGAGCAGATAATTCAATAGTAGTGTTTTTAAAAAGCGTTTTAATAGTATCCATAGAGACTAACATAATATCTTTCCCTAAACTGGATTTTCTATTAGCTTCTTCAACAACTACTCTGCCAATACTTGAATTTTTAAAATAATCTCCTGGTTTAAAAACACGGGTATAAGCAACAATTTTATCTGCTTTTTTTCCTATAACATGAAGGGCTTTTTGGTCCTTATTATCAAGGTCCTGATACGTACAATTTTGTTCTACAACAAAAACTTGACAGCGTAGACTTAAAAGCTCATAGAGTTCTTCTTTTGTAAGTTCTTTAAACGTCTTTGTTGTTATTTCCATTTATAAAACGAAACCTAAATAATAAAAATTATGGGCAAGGTATTTTTTCTACACGCCTTTCATGACGTCCTCCTTCAAATTCTGTGTCTAAAAATGTTTTTACCATTTCTAAAGCTTGCGGTAAAGCAACAAATCTTGCAGGCAAACTCAATACATTAGCATCATTATGAACTCTTGCTAAAGCTGTTATTTCTTTGTTCCAACAAAGAGCACTTCTTACCGCTTGGTGCTTGTTAGTAGTCATGTTTGCGCCATTACCACTACCACAAATTACAATACCAAAATCAACTGCTCCATTAGCAACATCTTTAGCTACTGGGTGTGCAAAATCTGGATAATCAACACTTTCTGTGCCATCTGTACCGTAATTGTTAATCTCAATATCTTTAGATTTAAGCATGCCAACAATGGCGAGTTTATATTCTGTGCCAGCATGATCATTACCTATAGCTATTTTCATGGTTTTATTTTGTATTTAGTCTTTAACAAAAATACAATTCTTTTATATAGGTAATGTTTATAAAACTTAAGAAAAAAATATAGTAATCTTTATGTCAGCTAATTAGAAATAATGCGTTTTGTTTACAAACAGAAGATAACTATTAAATAAAGTATTTTTTAAATTATATTATTTTTTGCATTAGCTACTTTATTTTTTAAATCCTCTTTAATTAATAAAAAAATGAAAACTATTTATTAAACATTACTAGTGATATGTTAACAGTAAAATGAAAACTATTTATTAAATATTTTATGTTATAAAGACTTATTAAATGGTGTTTATAAATAGTCTAATACATTGATTTATATATTTCTAAATATTGTATAACATGTCAACAAAAACTTATACTACTTAAAAACAATAAAAAGATAATTTTTTTATTACACATTTAAACAAACTATTATAATCACCATTTTTATTTAAAAAATTTAAAAAGAAAAAAATATAGTATATATAATGTTGATAAGTAAGCTTATGTATTATCTATTTGTTTTAAAATGAAATTCACGGATTATAATTTGTAATTTTCAAAAAATAAAATAATTGAATGTCAAAAAAGAAAAAGAGAGCCAATAGTCAACGAAAGAATGAAATTACTAAAGGCATCTTTACAATATTAGAAAATAAACCTAAAAATAGCTTTAATTATAAACAAATAGCTTCTTTATTAAAGATAGAAGATACACAAGGTAGAAATGCATTAATTAAAAGATTAGGACAGTTAAAAGCGAAAGATCGTATCATAGAAACAGAACGGGGTAAATATCAAAAAAAACCATCTATACATAAACTTTTAATTGGTAAAGTAGATTTAACTACAAGTGGTAATGCATACATTTTAGTTGAAGATTTAGAAGAAGATATTTTTGTTGCAAAACATAATTTAAATAAAGCTTTGCATGGCGATACAGTAGAAGTCTTTCTAAAAAATAAAAAAAGCGGAAAACGTTTAGAAGGAGAAATAGAAGCTGTTCTTGAACGTAAAAAAAAGACTTACGTTGGTACTTTAGATAAGCAAAAAACATTTGCTTTTGTAAGACCAACAGATCCTAAAATGTACACAGATATTTTTGTTCCTCTTGAAGATATAAAGAAGGGAGAAGATGGAGATAGAGTATTGGTTGAATTAGGTAATTGGCCAAAAGAAAGAGATTCTCCTTATGGCAAAATAGTTAAAATACTAGGTAAACCAGGAGAACACAATACCGAAATACATTCCATTTTAGCAGAATATGGTTTGCCTTATGAGTTTCCTTATGAAGTTGAACAGTATGCACAAACTTTAGATACTAGTATAAAAGCTGAAGAAATTGCTAAAAGAAGAGATATGCGTAATATCTTAACTTTTACTATTGACCCAAAAGATGCTAAAGATTTTGATGATGCTTTGTCTTTTCAAGTTTTAGAAAATGGTAATTATGAAATTGGAGTTCATATTGCAGATGTATCTCATTATGTTTTACCAAATACTGTTTTAGAAGAAGAAGCTTATAATAGAGCAACATCTGTTTATTTAGTGGATAGGGTTGTACCTATGTTACCAGAAGTGTTATCTAATAATGCATGTTCTTTAAGACCAAATGAAGAAAAATATACCTTTTCTGCAATATTTGAATTAGATAAAAATGCTAGTATTAAAAATCAATGGTTTGGTAGAACAGTAATAAATTCTGATGAGCGTTTTGCTTATGAAGAAGCACAACAGATTATTGAAACAGGTAAAGGAAATATATCGAAAGAAATATCAATACGTAAGGATGCCTATACTGTATCAGATGATGTTGTTAATGCGGTTTTAATTTTTGATAAACTTGCTAAAATTATGCGTTCTAAACGTATGGATTCTGGCGCTATTTCTTTTGATAAAATAGAAGTGCGTTTTAATCTAGATGATAAAAATGAACCTGAAGGCGTTTATTTTAAAGAATCTAAAGATGCCAATAAACTTATAGAAGAGTTTATGCTTTTAGCAAATAGAAAAGTTGCTGAATATATAGGAAAGCAAAACCCCAAAAAAACATTTGTTTACAGAATACATGATGAGCCTAAAGAAGATAAATTAATAGCTTTAAATGGTGTTATATCTAAATTTGGACATAAGGTTGATTTAAAAGATAAAAAAACGGTAAGCAGTTCTTTAAACAAATTATTACAAGACGTAAAAGGCAAAAAAGAACAAAACTTAGTAGACACTTTAGCTATTAGAAGTATGAGTAAAGCTACTTATACTACAGATAATATTGGTCATTATGGCTTAGCTTTTGATTATTATAGCCATTTTACATCGCCAATAAGGCGTTATCCAGACGTTATGGTGCATAGACTATTACAACATTATTTAGATGGTAATAAAACGACTAAAGAAGCTGTTTATGAGGAAAAATGCAAGCATTCTTCAGAAATGGAAATTCTTGCATCAAGCGCAGAAAGAGATTCTATTAAATATATGCAGATAAAATTCATGCAAAATCATAGCGAAAAAGAGTTTTTAGGTGTAATTTCTGGAGTTACTGAATGGGGTATATATGTAGAAATTATTGAAAATAAATGTGAAGGAATGGTAAGAATTCGCGACATAAAAGATGATTACTATAATTTTGATGAAAAACAATACGCTATTGTAGGAGAAAGATCAAAGAAAACGTATCAATTAGGAGATGAAGTTTTTGTTATGGTTAAGAATACAGATTTAATAAAAAGGCATTTAGATTTTTCTTTAATAGGAAAGAATACATAATTTTTTTAAGTAAAATTTGTTTAGATAGTTGAATATCATTTAGAACAATATGAAAACAATTAAATACGTCATATTTTTTTC
>CAZLUS010000051.1:0-8699 GCA_964562775.1 uncultured Flavobacteriaceae bacterium
AGGTTAATTAGATATAGAACTATATAAAAAAAGCCATTCTATCGAATGGCTTTTTTTATCATTTTTTAAATGCGTTTAATTGTCTTCAGTCTTTCCAGAAGAAATACGCTTTTTTAATGCATCAAACATAATAGGAGTTGCAATAAATACAGAAGAATATGTACCTACTATTACACCTACTATCATAGCAAACATAAAGCCTCTTAGCGACTCTCCTCCAAAAACAAATATTGCTAAAAGCACAATTAAAGTCGTTAATGAAGTATTTAAAGTTCTACTTAGCGTACTGTTTAATGCTTGGTTTACATTTTCACCACTTTTCCAACCTTTAAGACTTACTATTTCTCTAATACGGTCAAATACAACTACCGTATCATTTAAAGAATAACCAATTACTGTTAGTATTGCTGCAATAAATGCTTGATCTATCTCCATACTAAAAGGCATAATAGCACTTGTAAGAGAGAATATCCCTAGTACTATCATTACATCATGAAAAACTGCTATTACGGCCCCTAAAGAGAATTGCCATTTTCTAAAACGTAATAAGATATATAAAAATACTACCGCAAGAGAACCTATAATAGCTAGTAAAGCGTTCTTCTTAATATCATCTGCTATCGTAGGGCCTACTTTAACCGACTGTAAAATACCTATCGATTTCTCTGAAGCACCTACAGTAAAATCATCAAAAGTAGTGCCATCTGGCAAATAGTTTTGTAATGAAGAATATAATTTATTCTGTATTTCAGCATCAACCTCAATACCTTCAACATCTACTTTATATGGTGTTGTTACTTTAATTTGATTTGCCTCACCAAAAGTTTTTACGTTTGTTCCACTACCAAAAACTGTATTAAGTTCTGAAGCAATCTCAGATGGATTTACTGCTTGCTCAAAACGAATTTGATACGAACGACCTCCAACAAAATCAACACCTTGTTGTAGGCCTTTAGTTAATAAAGAAAATGCGCCTATACCTACTAAAACAGCAGAAATTATATAAGCAAATTTTCTCTTACTTAAGAAATTGATATTTATGTTCTTGAACAAGTTCTTAGTGATTCCTGTAGAGAATTGTAAGTCTCTACCTTTCTTAGAGATGTACCAGTCTACTAATAATCTTGTAATAAATATTGCAGTAAATAAAGAGGTTACAATACCTATTAATAAGGTAGTAGCAAAACCTTTAATGGGCCCAGAACCAAATATAAAAAGTATGATTGCTGTTAAACCTGTTGTTATGTTTGCATCTAATATAGAAGAAAGTGCATTGCTAAAACCATCTGCAATAGCCTGTGCCTTGCCTTTACCCCTATCTAGCTCTTCTTTAATACGCTCAAAAATAAGTACGTTAGCATCAACAGACATACCAATGGTTAAAACAATACCTGCAATACCTGGTAATGTAAGTACAGCTCCTAAGCTGGTAAGTACTCCAAAAATCAATACAATGTTAAAGATTAATGCAATATCGGCTGCAATACCTGCCTTACCATAGTAGAATATCATCCATAGTAATACAAAAGCCATAGCAATCATAAAAGACATAAAACCACTATCAATAGCTTCTTGTCCTAAAGATGGTCCAACAACTTCAGACTGAATAATTTCTGCTGATGCAGGAAGTTTACCTGCTCTTAATACATTGGCAATATCTTTTGTTTCGTTAACTGTAAAATCTCCAGTAATCTCTGAACGACCTCCAGAAATAGGCCCTGTAGAAACACCTGGTGCCGTATAAACTTTGTTATCCAATACAATTGCTATACCAGTTTGGTTACTAAAAGCATCACCTGTTAGTTTTTCCCATAATTTAGCACCACGTGTATTCATGGTCATACTTACCGCAGCTTTATTAAACTGGTCAAATGTATCTTGCGCATCAGAAACAACATCACCACTTATTCTTGGCGTATTATCGCGATTAGACTGCAATGCATAAAGACCTACAATCTCGGCATCTGCCGCAGGGCGTTCCCATGCAAATTTGGTAAATTGTACATCTGCAGGCAGCAATCTTCTAATTTGTGGCATTCTTAAATAAGAACCTACTTCTGCAGTATCTGAAACTGATACTCTTGCAATAGCATTATTTGTACCTGGCAGTAGTTTGCTTAATAATGGATTTGCATTTGTTGTTAAATCTAAAGAGTCTTGCGCAACATCTGATAATAAAGAATCAATTTCTGATTCTGGAGTAGCCAGGGTATCTTTTTCTACCTTAACGGGTTCTAATATTTCTTTTAGACGGTCATTAGCACTTACAAAAAACTGTCCTAAACCAGGAGTATTCTGTGGATAAGTCTGCCAAAACTCTAACTGAGCTGTACTAGATAGTAGCTCTTGTGCTCTTGCTATATCTCTTGCTCCAGGTAATTCTACCAATATACGTCCAGAATTTCCTTCTCTTTGAATATTTGGTTGAGTAACTCCAAAACCATCTATACGTTCTCTAAGTACCTCAAAAGCAGATACAACAGATTCATCTATTTTTTGACGAATAATTGGCTTAACCTCATCATCAGACATCTGAAAATTAATAGCATCGCTTAATCCCTTATTAGCAAATATATCTGGAGAAGCTAGTTTAGTATCTCCTTTTATATTATCAAATGCATCAAAAAACAATTCTAAATAAGTATCATCACTATTTTTAGAAGCTTCATCTGCATCTGCAATTGCCTTATTGAAAATTGGATTTTTAGTTTTATTTGCTAAACCTTTTAAAATATCTTTTACAGAAATTTGTAGTGTAACATTAATACCACCTTTAAGGTCAAGCCCTTTGTTTAGCTCTCTCTTTTTGGCATCGTCATAATTTGTATACCCTAAAATAGGATTAGCCCCAATTGAATCTAAATAAGATGCTTCTAGCGCTTCTCTTTTAGAAACCGAATCCTCTTCTGTATCTGCTATTTTATTTATGGCATACTTCTCGGCATCGCCTTCAATTTTACTCGTAATAAAAGTGTATGATAATTGATAGATGCTCACCAAACCAAAAAGGAATGCGAAAAGCTTTATAAGTCCTTTATTTTGCATTTTTTTATTTATTTAAATTATAATACATATAGCTGTTATGCTATGAAATATCTTTACTGATTAATTGATTATGATTTTAGAACCACCTAAAATTTGCATTCTGTAAAAAGCATATATATTCTATAGTGGTATTTTTAAGGGAATAGCTTTATGAAAGTTTAGTACTTATTTTTGAAAAAAAGTGTTAATAGGTACTTTAGCTATTTATACAGTAAGGTCCTGCCCTTACTTCTGGTATCGTATCTGAAGTAGTATCTATTGCAATTGCACTAGCTCTATTCACTTTATAAGCTACATGTACAAGAGCATCTTGATTAAGAATTACTGAATTATTAAATTGTATACCTACTACTGGATTAGAAAATCTCTTATAGTCTTGGTTTAATTCAAAAGCAAGTTTTCCGTTTAAACTTAAACCGTTATCCGTTTGTTTGTGAAAATCAGAAACTACTAGGCAATAACTTTCAGGTAGTTCGTCTTTTGGAAAATCAAAAGGTAGTTCATCTGAATCACTGTATATTACTGATAATTCATTATCCTGAGAAAGAATTTCCTTAACACTAAGGGCATCAATATCACTATAATAGCGGATACTTAATTGCCTATCATCATTTTCTATTATTTCAATTTCAACTATCCCTAAGGCTTGTAATTTTTTGGTAATAGTTGTCAAAGCATTGTCATGAACAGTTGCAGAAGTCATTTCTACATCAGTAAATTGTAATACAATTTGCTGATTAGCGACTTTAGCCTGCTCTTGATTTAGACCTATTAAGGCTAGAATAATGATTAAAGTACCTATGTACCATTTTGTATTCATGCGGCAAATATAAAAATAAAGACCTGTTTAGGTAGTATATTTTTTACAATATATATTTTTAAACGTTTTTCTATAGGGTTTGTTGCATGTTTTAAACACCTAGTTTAGGTACACAAATCTAATAGAAAGTTCAATGGATTTTTTATCTTCAATTCTTTAGTTCTCATTCGGTATGCCCCCAAGCAAAGGCTCTTACGAGAGGTGTTACGGAACTCTTATTTGGCTATAAATTCATTTTCCCAAAAACAATAATGCCTTTATAGTTGAACTATAAAGGCATTATATTTATAAATGTTAGTAGCTTATAATTCTAATAAGCCATTAGTCTTTGTTACTCCGGCTGCACTTTCTTGCATCTTAGCTTTCTCGGCATCGTTTAAATCTATTTCTACAATTTTTTCAATACCATTTTTACCTAAAATAACTGGCACCCCAATACAAATATCATTTAATCCGTATTCTCCTTCTAAAAAAGCGGAACATGGGAACATTTTCTTCTGGTCACAAGCTATAGCTTGAACTAAACCAGAAACAGCAGCTCCAGGTGCATACCAAGCACTAGTGCCAAGTAGCTTTGTCAAAGTAGCTCCACCAACTTTAGTTTCTTGAACTACACTGTCTAATTTATCTTTAGACAAAAACTCTGATGCTTTTACACTATTTCTAGTCGCATGGTTTATTAAAGGCACCATACCTTTATCACTATGTCCGCCAATCACCATTCCATCTACATCAGAAATTGGTGCTTCTAAAGCTTCTGCCAAGCGGTATTTAAAGCGTGCGCTATCTAATGCACCACCCATACCAATTATTTTATGCTTAGGTAAATCTGTAGTTTTATGCACCAAATAGGTCATAGTATCCATAGGATTACTAACTACAATTAAAGTTACATTAGGCGAATGCTCAATTAAACTTTTAGAAACTGATTTAACAATACCAGCATTAATACCTATAAGTTCTTCACGAGTCATACCTGGTTTTCTAGGAATACCAGAAGTAATTACAGCTATATCACTATTGGCTGTTTTAGAATAGTCGCTTGTACTACCTACAATTTTTGTATCAAAACCATTTAAAGAAGCTGTTTGCATTAAATCCATAGCTTTACCCTCTGCATAGCCTTCTTTAATATCTAGTATAACAACTTCTGATGCAAAATTCTTTATAGCAATATATTCTGCACAACTTGCGCCTACTGCTCCAGCTCCAACTACTGTAACTTTCATTTTATTATGATTTTATATGATTCTTTAATCCTGTAAAAATATGGATTTTTTAAGTCAAAAAAGACTATAAATTAGATAATTAGAAAGCATATTTTAGACCTATATGTTAAAAAAAAATACGGTTTAACGAAGAAATAGCTTTAAAGCGGTCATACATCGAATTTTTACAATACCTGCTTTAAAGATTACGTTCTAATAGTCCCAAATCACATTTATAACCTACTTATCATGAAAAAAGCCTTTTCATTATTGGCCTTAGTGGTCCTTATTGCCTCGAGCAACTGTACCCAAATACCAGAAAACAACGACCCTATTCTTGGTATATGGGCAAGAACAGAAATCTTATCTGACTCGCAAAAAATTGAAAATCAGAATTTTGAAGAGTGGATTTTTAACGACGCCTTTCTTGGGCGCTACCACAATTATAATAACGGAGAATTAGAATTCTTTACGGATTTTAGTTGGAGTATGGAAAATGAAATCTATACTATAAGCTATCCTGGAACTAATATACCAGATGTAAGACTACATTTGGAAACCTCTTTAATACCAGAGCAGTTAACTTTTGAAGATGGTGCTGTTTTTGCAATAAGAGAATAATAATACACTATATACGAATGAGAATTCACAAACCCATAGCATATGCTATGGGTTTTTTAGTTATTTCTATCTTGTACTTTCTTTAAAAAATAAAAAACTCGCTCTTAAAGAGCGAGTTTTTGTTGTGAGGAGCTATTTTATACATCTATATTAGCATAGACAGCATTATTCTCAATAAATTCTCTTCTAGGAGGCACCTCATCTCCCATTAACATAGAGAAAATACGATCTGCTTCAGTTGCATTATCGATCGTAACTTGTCTTAAAGTTCTAAAATCTGGATTCATGGTAGTATCCCACAATTGTTCAGCATTCATTTCTCCTAAACCTTTATATCGTTGAATACCTGCGGCACCCCCCATATCTTCAACTATACCATCACGCTCTTCATCGTTCCAAGCATATCTTTTCTTAGCGCCTTTTTTAACAAGGTATAAAGGAGGCGTTGCTATATATACATGACCTCCTTCTATTAATTCTCTCATATAACGGAAGAAAAAGGTTAGAATCAATGTTTCAATATGACTACCATCAACATCGGCATCACACATAATTACTACTTTATGATAGCGTAATTTATCAATATTTAAAGCTTTACTATCTTCTTCTGTACCTATAGATACCCCTAAAGCGGTATAAATATTCTTTATTTCTTCATTTTCAAAAACACGATGTGGCATCGCTTTTTCAACATTTAAAATCTTACCTCGCAAGGGAAGAATAGCCTGAAATTTTCTATCTCTACCTTGTTTAGCTGTACCACCTGCCGAATCTCCCTCAACAAGAAAAACTTCGCAATTAATAGGGTCTTGGTCTGAGCAATCTGATAATTTACCAGGCAAACCACCAATACTCATTACCGTTTTACGCTGTACCATTTCACGAGCCTTAGAAGCTGCGTGTCTTGCTGTAGCTGCTAATACAACTTTTTGAATAATCATCTTAGCATCATCGGGGTTTTCTTCTAAATAATTAGTTAGCATTTCTGATACTGCTTGACTAACTGCCGAAGAAACTTCTCGGTTACCTAATTTAGTTTTTGTTTGCCCTTCAAATTGAGGTTCAGCTACTTTTACCGAAATAATAGCTGTTAATCCTTCTCTAAAATCATCTCCTTGTACCTCAAACTTCAATTTATCTAACATTCCAGAAGCATCGGCATATTTTTTAAGCGTACTGGTCAATCCTCTTCTAAATCCAGATAAATGCGTGCCTCCTTCGTGTGTATTGATATTATTTACATAAGAGTGTAAATTCTCAGTATATGATGTATTGTATATCATCGCAACCTCAACAGGTATATCGTTTTTCTCACCTTCCATAGAAATAACATTCTGTATAAGTGATTCGCGAGTACCATCTAAAAATCGAACAAACTCTTTTAAACCTTCATTAGATTTATAAACTTCAGAAACAAAAGCTCCTTTTTCATCTTTCTGACGCTTATCAGTTATGGTAATAGTAATGCCTTTATTTAAAAAAGAAAGCTCACGCATTCTATTTGAAAGGGTTTCATAACTATATTCTATAGTTTGCGTAAAAATTGAATCGTCTGGAAGAAAAGTAACCTCTGTTCCTCTATCCTCCTCTTTACAATCCCCAACAGTTTTTACAGGGTACATTGCTTTTCCTCGTTCGTATTCCTGCTGCCAAATTTTACCTTCTTTAAAAACTGTTGCTTTTAGATGATTGGATAAGGCATTAACACAAGAAACACCCACACCGTGTAAACCTCCAGAAACTTTATAAGAATCTTTATCAAATTTACCCCCAGCACCTATTTTAGTCATAACCACCTCTAGAGCGGAAACACCTTCTTTTTTATGAAGGCCTACAGGAATACCACGACCATTATCTCGCGTAGTAATAGAATTATCTTCATTAATAGTAACCGATATTTCATCGCAATGACCTCCCATTGCTTCATCTATAGAGTTGTCTACAACTTCATATACCAAATGGTGCAGTCCTCTTGTTCCAACATCACCAATATACATAGAGGGGCGCATGCGTACATGCTCCATACCTTCTAAGGCCTGAATACTATCTGCAGAATATTGGTTTTTTTTAGCTTCTTCGCTCATAGATTTTGAACTAAATTATTTTGCGTTTTTCAAATCTCACAAATATAACCAATAGCCAGTATAATTAGGGGTTTGTAGTATTTTGATACCCTCAAGTTATTAACAACAATTGTGGAAAATATTATGCCTTTATTATTAAAAAAATGAGCCCTTAAAAATTGGTTTAAAACACAAGAAGCAACGTAGTTACGTTACTCCTTGCTACTAAATCAAACAACTTAAAAGGGTTCTTAATTCACATAAAGAACCAAATTATTGTATATAAGCATCGTCATGCACATTAGCAACCGCTCTTCCAGAAGGGTCATTCATGTTTTTAAATGCTTCATCCCATTCTAATGCTATTTTGGTGCTACAAGCCACAGAAGGTTCTTGAGGAACGCTTAAAGCGGCTGCATCTGAAGGAAAATGACCTTCAAAAATAGAACGGTAATAGTATTCTTCTTTTGATGTTGGAGTTTGAATTGGAAATTTAAAGTGTGCATTTGCTAATAGTTCGTCGCTGACTTCTTGGCTAACTACTTGTTTTAAAGTATCTATCCAACTATAGCCTACACCATCCGAAAATTGTTCTTTTTGCCTCCAAGCAACGCTTTCTGGCAAGTACGATTCAAAAGCTTTACGAACTACCCATTTTTCCATTCGCTCACCATTAATCATTTTATCTTTTGGATTTATACGCATTGCTACATCCATAAATTCTTTATCTAAAAAAGGAACTCTACCTTCTATACCCCATGCTGCAAGCGATTTATTAGCCCTAAGACAATCGTACATATGTAACTTATCTAACTTGCGCACAGTTTCTTCATGAAAGTCTTTTGGACTAGGAGCTTTATGAAAATATAAATAGCCTCCAAATAGTTCATCTGCACCTTCTCCAGAAAGCACCATCTTAATACCCATTGATTTTATTACACG
>CAZLUS010000051.1:8799-15590 GCA_964562775.1 uncultured Flavobacteriaceae bacterium
GTATCGTAGATAGCAAAACCAAAAATGCCGTTCATATCGTCAATAAAATCAACCCCTTTTTCTTGGTATAAAGCCAGAATTACTTCACAATCAGATTGTGTTTTAAACTCGTATTTACCATCAAATTGTTTTCTTAATTCTTGATGGTTATAGATTTCTCCATTTGCAGCTAACACTAGCTTATTATCTGAACTAAACAAGGGTTGTTTTCCTGAAGCAGGGTCAACTATAGCCAAACGCTCATGAGCCATTATAGCATTATCATTTGCATATATTCCGTTCCAATCTGGTCCTCTATGTCTAATTTTTTTAGACATTTCTAGTAATTGAGGACGCAATACAGCTACACTTTCCTTTACATCAAACGCACATACAATACCGCACATAATTTAATTATTTGTATTAATTTATAATCAAAATTCAACAATAAAATGATTAATTGAAATAATAAAGTATTTTTTACTTATTATTTATAATTATAAATACTTAATTTATGTGTAATTGATATATTTTAGGATTGTTTTCTTACTTTTTGAAGAAAATTGAAAGTTGAAGAATTTTTAACGACTCTTTAAATAACATAAAAAGTTAAACATTTTACGTTTGAAAACACTAAAATTAAAATAATGAAAAAAAAATTATTACCTATTTTATTTGCTTTTGCAATGATTTTTGCATCTGAAGCAACAGCACAAAAATTTTCTGGATTAGATAAGAGCCCTTTAGATTTAGCTTCTTTCCCTAGTAGAGGGTCAAACAAAGCTATAAAGGTATTTTATAGTAGACCTCAACTTAAAGGAAGAACAGTAGGTACAGATTTAGCCACTTATGGTAAACTTTGGAGAACGGGTGCTAATGACGCAACTCAGATTCAATTTTTACAAGACATGAAATTTGGTGGGAAGACAATTAAAAAGGGTGCCTACTCTTTATTTACAATACCTAATGAAAAGGAATGGACAATCATTATAAGTTCTGATGTTGACAATTGGGCTACAAGAGGATATAAAGAATCTAACGAAGTTGGCAGAGTTACGGTCCCAGTAAACAAGGGAGATGAATCTTTAGAAGCATTTTCCATTGCATTTGAAGAACAAGATAATGGAGCAATTATGCATCTTGGATGGGATCAAATTAGAGTTGCAGTACCATTTAATAATTAATAGTATCGAAAAGAAAAATAGTTAAACACTTTATATTTGAAAACAATTAAATTTATGATTATGAAAAAAAATTTATTACCTCTTTTATTCGCTTTTGCAATGATTTTTGCATCTGAAGCAACTGCCCAAAAATTTCCAAGCATGGACAAAAGTCCTGCCGATGTAGCATCTTTTCCTACTAGTTATAAAATAGCTGATAAAGCTGTGAAAATCACCTATGGTAGACCACAATTAAAAGGACGTAACATGTCTGAGCTAGCACCAAATGGTGAAGTATGGCGTACTGGAGCAAACGAAGCACCTGAAATTACTTTTTACAAAGACGTTACTTTTGGAGGCAAAAGCGTTAAAGCTGGAACATATGCGCTATTTACAATACCAGGCGATGGAGAATGGACCGTAATTTTAAATAATAATTTAAACCAGTGGGGAGCATATTTTTATGATACTACTGCAGATGTAGTTAGAGTTAAAGCAAGCGCTAGTTCTGATTCTGATTCTTTAGAAGCATTTTCTATTGCTTTTAAAGAAGTTGAAGAAGGTACTCATATGGTTATGGGCTGGGGTACAACTCGCGTAGAAACTCCTATTATTTTTTAGAAATAGTAGTAATTAGATATTAAAAGCCGAAGTTTTTAAAGCTTCGGTTTTTTTATTGAAATATAACCGTCAAACTACTTTTTCGAAGTTTTTAAAATCTACCTTGTGTGCAGCTTTAGCTTCTAAAAATTTAGCTTTTAAGGTAGTATAATTCTCTACCACATATGCTTCATCTTTAACACACAATTTTAAAAAATGCTTTATGAAACAATTCTGCGTGATAAAAGACATCACTCCATTACCTTACTAAAAAAGGGTTATATAAAAGAAAGAAAATTTGGCGCATGGTCTATGCTACTTAAACATGTTACGTCAGAAGAAATAAATAAAATTGAAACCTTAAAGACCAAAAACTCTAAATCTTTTAAAATAGCAAATAGCGGTAATCTAAATCTAATTTTAGATTTAATAAAAACCTATGAAAACCCAAACTAATTTAAAGTAGGTCTATAAATTTTAGTAAATAACCCCATCAATAAAAACTTTTTCTGCTTTTATATTGGGAATGTCTGTTACAGGTATTTGCATGATATTGTCACTAAGGATAACAAAATCTGCTTTTTTACCAACTTCTATACTTCCTTTTTCCTCTTCCTCAAAATTTGAATATGCTGCCCATATAGTCATCCCTTTAAGTGTTTCTTCTCTTGACAAAGCTTCTTGAATTTGAAATCCGCCTTCGGGGTATTGCTCTAAATCTTGCCTAGAAACTGCAGCATAAAAAGTTAGAAATGGACTTACACTTTCAACAGGAAAGTCGGTACCTAAAACCACCATCCCAGCATTACTTAAAAGTTTTTTATAGGCATAAGCTCCTTTTATACGTTCTGCCCCCAATCTATCTTCTGCCCAATACATATCGCTAGTAGCATGTGTAGGTTGAATTGAAGGGATTATTCCACTTCCAAAATATTGAAAATCATTTTCAGAAACTACTTGGGCGTGCTCTATTTTCCACCTTCTATCGGTCCTATCGGCTAATGCTTTTGAGTAGGCTCGTAAAACAGCAATGTTAGCAGAGTCTCCTATGGCATGGGTATTCATTTGATAGTCTGAAGCTGCAATTCTTAATGCTAAAGCTTCTATATCTTCTGCTGGAGTAATCATAGCTCCATAATGTTTGGGTTTATCTGAGTAGGGTTCTCTTAAAGTTGCTCCTCTAGAGCCTAATGCCCCATCTCCATATACTTTTACAGAGCGTACATTTAATTTATCTGTTTTAACAATTCCTTTGTCTAAGTAGTAATCTAAATTTTCTGCATTATTACTTATCATCGCATAAACACGAATATTTAATGTTCCTGCTTGTTGTAAACTATCTATAAGTTCTATAGTCTCTTTGTTTAACCCAGCATCATTAACAGTAGTTAAACCATAATCTAAACAAAGTTTTTCAGCATCCTTTAAAGCTTGTATTTGACTTTTCTTACTTGGTTTAGGAATAACAGCATCAACCATATTCATAGGGCTATCAACTAATACTCCCGTTAATTCTCCATTAGCATCTTTAACAATTTCACCGCCTTTTACTTGCGTTTTTTTGTTAATACCCGCAATATCTAATGCCTTTTGATTTACCAAATAAGCATGGCCATCAATTCGCTCTAATGCTACTGGTATATTAGGAAATAAAACATCTAATGCTTCTTTTGTTGGAAACTCTTTTATTTTCCAATCGTTTTGGTCCCACCCACGGCCTCGTATAAAATTAGAAGGTTTTTCTTTTTGGAATGTTTCTACCTTTTCTAAAATGTCTTGATAACTTGTTGTTCCTCTTAAATTAACAACTTGTTGGTTTAATCCTAAACCATAAAAATGACAATGGGCATCTATTAAACCAGGAATAATAGTTTTACCTGAAGCGTCAAGCTTTTCTTTAGCATCGTAATTGTCTAAATTATCATTAGAAACTGCTACAAAAACTCCATTTTTAACAGCTAAAGTTGATGCTTGGGAAAAATTAGCATCTACAGTATAAATTTTGGCATTATATATAAGAAGGTCTACTGCTTCTTTAGACTTGCAAGAAAAAAGAAATAAAATCGCTAATAGTGGTATATAATGCTTCATTTTTAGAAAGTTGTTTTTCCAAAAATAAGCATTACATTATAGAAACTTACTCTTCTATGGTAGTCATTACAAACTCAACTCTATTGGCTTTATTTTCTTTGATTTTGCCATTTCTAAGTGGTTTGCTATCGCCAGCGCCTTCCCAAACAACACGGTCGTCATTAATACCCAATTTTTTTAGATATAGCGCAACAGCTCTTGCTCTTAAGGAAGAAACGAACTTATTATATTCAGGTTTACCAACTTCAGACGAATGACCAGTAATCTTCATCTGTACCGACGCGTTTTCTTTAAGGAATTTAAAAATTTTCTTTACTTGAACAATAGCCTCATCATCTAATTCATATCCTTTTGGTTCAAAAGGATTTTGCTCTAATACGTAAATTTTGTCCTTTTCGTAATTAATACGTGGCTGTTCTTCTAATGTTATATCATCTATAAAATAGTATGAGAAATCTTTAGATAAAACAGTATTATTTGTAGTTATCAATTTTGTGTCCTTATTGGTATTAAAATTACCTACAATAAGATGGTTTTCAAATCCTTTTGCTTCAAACTCACCAGAAAGTGTTATCCAATCTTCAGTATTCCCCATTGATTTATCTGGAGATAAATTTACTTTTTGAAATTTGATTCCAGCTTGCAGGTCTAACTTAGATAAGGTTAATGCCGAACTATTAGGAACACTAAGTTTTTTATTAACTAGCATTATAGACATATTCTTTAATGCTAAAGTAGAAGCTTCTGCTAAACTTACCTTTATAGATATTTTATATGGAAACTTTGCTCTAAGCGTTTTAGAAGTGTTTAGCTGTAAGTATTCTCTATAATCATTTAATGCATAAAAATACAATCCAGAATACCCTTGACCTTCGGCAGCTTCTTGTGATCCTTTAAAATTAGAAGGAACCGAAAAATCTCCAGAACCACATTCATTAAAATAATCTCCAGAGCTAGAAGTAGGTGAAGAAACATCTTCTACCAATGCGTTAAAGTTTGTTATACTTGTTGGACAAGATTTGTTGTCTTCAAAACTAGCATTTCGTACTAAGTTTTGTCCTATAATTGAGGTGCTACTTAAAAATAAAAAACCTGTAACTGTTAAAAAACGAGAATAAAATTGTACCATATTACCTTTAGTTAAATTCAGTTCTCGTTCAAAAAAAACGTAGATTTCTATTAAATATTGTTTTAAAGCACGTCTCGCTATACACTAACTGTTAAAAGCTTCATTCTATTTTACACACTAATTCGTAAAAAAATACGTTATTAAAGTCCAAATCTTATTGTCATGCGCACTGCAATACTTGTGCTCATAGGTGTTTTTCCGGTCTTTGTTCTATCACAGAACACAATTACAGGAAAAATTGTCGACGAGCTTGGTCTTCCTATTTACATGGCTTCCGTTGAAATAGAACAAACGGGGGATATTGTGTATACTAATGGTGATGGTGATTTTACACTAACCAGCGAAAAAGACTTTCATTGGAAAATAAAGATTAAGTCTAAAGGGTATAAATCTGAATCCTTTTTTGTTTTAGATGGAGGTAAAACCGAAGCGCTAATTCTTGAATATGATATGGATATCAAAAAAATACTTAGCAGTGATTCTTCATCCACAGATTCTTAAAATATATTATAAGTTTTAAAAATTCTATTTAAAACCAGACTGTACTAGGCTAAAATTACTGGTCATCATCTTCAAACTCAGTAATTACAAACTCTACGCGTCTATTTGCGTTTCTGGCTTTATCAGAATCACTTTCAAAAAGAGGTGCTTTATCTCCTTTTCCTACCCATTTAATACGATTTTCGGGTATACCAAGAGATTCAATGTACAATGCAACAGACCTTGCTCTTCTAGAGGATAAGTATTTATTATAAGCTGGTGTGCCACTGTTATCTGTATGTCCAAAAATTTCAAGGTCTACCTTAGGGTTTCTTTTTAAATAAACAAATACCTTTTTAATATCTCTTTTAGCGCTTTCGGACAGCTCGTAACTATCGTGTTTAAATTGTAATTTATTTAAAACAAAAGGCTTATTTAACGCATACTTTTTTTCTTTTTTAAGTTCTAATGAAACATCGTCTATATAATAGTAGCTTTTTAAACTAATGGTCTTAGTTTTAAAATCTAAACGAACGTGATTTGTTTTCTTATTATTTTTAAAGTTTCCGAACATTATATATCTCTCGTTACCTTTAGCGATATACTCTGTCTCTAAAAGCCCCCATTCTTCCTTATTAAAAATAGATTTCTTTACCTCTAAATCTTGATAAGTATAGTTCTTTATATTAAAATTTTCTAAGCGCATCTTAGATAAATTTTTATTGGTATTCAATGCTAATCTATCTTGTGTAAAAAGAACAGATGCATTTTGCACCGCTAATACAGAATTCTCTGCAAGACTAAGCCTTATAGACACTTTGTAAAGTTTGCCTTTCTCTAATGGCTCTTTTAAATTAAATTGAATGTACTCTCGGTAATCATTTGGGCTGTATAAGTATAAGCCTGCATAGGCATCGCCATGATACGCCTCTTGCGCTCCATTAAAATTATTTGGTACTTGCACTTGGGTTTTACCGCATGTATGAAAATAGTCTGTTGAACCTGTAGTAGGTGCTGTTATTCCTTCACAACTATATCCAAGAACCCCCGTCTTAACTGGACAAATTGTATAGTCTTCAAAACTACCATTAACAACTAAATTTTGACTTATTACATACTGACAAAAAAATAGAAAAATAAAACCTTGGATTAACTTTCCTTTTAACCTCATATACTATCAATTTTAATTTAACACTTGTTTCCCGAAAGTGATTCCAACAAATTGATGAGTAATAAAAAAATATTTTATTTTTTGGTTTTTATCATACAAAAAATGTTTTTTACTTTTATTAATGTTTAAATTATATTATTTTGTTTTTTTTTTTACTCGTTTTTTTATTATTTGTGCC
>CAZLUS010000052.1:0-2174 GCA_964562775.1 uncultured Flavobacteriaceae bacterium
AATGCTATTGATGAGGCTACTAAAAATGGGGCATTTTCATTAGTAGGAGGAGGAGATTCTGTTGCTGCAGTAAAACAATTTGGATTTGAAGAAAAAGTAAGCTACGTTTCTACCGGAGGCGGGGCAATGTTAGAGAGTTTAGAAGGAAAATCTCTACCTGGTATCGCTGCAATATTAAGCTAGTAAAGCGCTTATCGACGAACGGTTTTTATCATAATTTTTGGTCGTTTTATCCACATTTCTTTATTTTTTAAATAAAAAGCCTCATTTTAGCTAGCCCCAAAACAAACTAAGCGAAGATGAAAAAAGCACATATGTATATATGGAGCATAGTATTTTTACTGGCGACATTTACCATAAAAGCACAAGAGACAGATACAACTAGTGTTAAAAAAGTTGATTCTGTTAAAGTCTTTATTGATGAAAAAACTACATTCCCTAACGAAGAGAACGTTGAAACTCCTATAAACATCCCTGCAGTAGTAGAAAAAAGCCAAGAAGAAAAATTCAAAGACTTAGCTGAAGTATATAGATACGATAGCCTGTGGATGAACGAACTTTTTAAGGACCCTTCTTATTTTAATGAGATGCATGCAGAAGTTAGTAGTCCAAACACAGTCAGCGAATACAATCCATCTTTACCTACAGATACTTTAAAAGCTCGTTTAGAAAGGCTTAATAAAAAAACACCATTTAATATAACCTACAACCCAAGTTTAGAGTCGGTTATAAAGTCTTTTCTTTCTAGAAAAAAAGAACTAATGGAGAAAATGTTGACCAAAAGTCAATTCTACTTTCCACTTTTTGAACAAGAATTAGATAATTATGAAGTGCCTTTAGAGGTAAAATATTTAGCGATAGTAGAATCTGCTTTAGACCCAAAAGCAAAATCACGAGTAGGTGCTACAGGTCTTTGGCAGTTTATGTATAGTACAGGTAAAATGTACAATTTAGATGTAAGTAGTTATGTAGATGAGCGTAGCGATCCTATTTATGCAACAATTGCCGCTGCTAAGTATTTAAAAAAATTACATACTATTTATGACGATTGGGATTTGGCTTTAGCAGCATACAACTCGGGACCAGGAAATGTAAACAAAGCAATTAGAAGGTCTGGTGGGCATAAAAATTTCTGGAATATTAGACAGCACCTTCCACGTGAAACAGCGGGATATGTCCCTGCTTTTTTAGCCACAATGTATGTTTTTGAATATGCAGAAGAGCACGGCTTAAAAGGCAAAAAAGTAGACCGTCCTTATTTTGAGACAGACACCGTTCAAATAAAAAACCTAATTACGTTTAATCAAATATCTGAAAAGACAGGAATTTCTGTTGAAGAGCTTCAGATTTTAAATCCAGCGTATAAATTAAATATTATTCCTAAAGTTACTGGCAAAACATATACATTACGCTTACCTATAAAACACTTGGCTGAGTTTGTAAATAATGAAGAAGAAATTTATGCGTATGCCAATAGTCAAATAGAAAAGACAGAGAAGCCCTTACCCCAGTTAGTTACTAGTAGCGAGAAAATTCGCTATAAGGTAAAGAATGGTGATTACTTAGGGAAAATAGCAGAACGCTATGGCGTTGGTGTTAGTCAAATTAAACGCTGGAACGGTCTTAGAAGCAATAACCTTAGAATAGGACAGCGATTAACCATATACCCAAGAAAACCCTTTAAGAGTGTCAAAGAAGCTAAAAAGAAAGCCTTAGCTAAAACTGTCAAATTACCTAAAGACCCATCAAAAATACATGTAGTACAATCTGGAGACTCCCTGTGGACAATATCTAGAAAATACCCAGGCATATCTATTGACAACCTTAAAAAGTGGAATAGCCTTAGTGGGAACAACCTTAAGCCAGGCACAAAGCTTAGATTGTGTAATTGCTCTTCTTAATGCAAAAAAGTTAAAGATTTGTTACAATGACTCTTTAGAATGGGTATTACACTCATTCTAATACCATCGGGTTGTAGAAATTGATTACTTTAGAATTATTATGCGAAAACTAGTATTATTTATAGCGATTGCCTTTTTGGCATTTTCTTCATGTAAAAACAAATCAGAAAACAAAAAATACCTTCCTCCATCTACTGGAGGGATAAACTCCCTTATAGTTGTTATGGAAAGCAACTTATGGCAAGGAGAGGTTGGGGATAAAGTAAGAGAAAT
>CAZLUS010000052.1:2274-15528 GCA_964562775.1 uncultured Flavobacteriaceae bacterium
TTGTTATGGAAAGCAACTTATGGCAAGGAGAGGTTGGGGATAAAGTAAGAGAAATATTTGCAGATAGAGTGTTAGCCGTTCCGCAAAGTGAAGCTATTTTTACGATAACGCAGATTCCTCCTCAAGTTTTTAGCGGAGCAGTTAGCCATTCAAGGTCGGTATTATATATTCAACAAGATACTTTAGCAATAGGGCATGTAAAGTCTAATGTTTATGCAGTACCTCAAAAAGTAGCCGTAGTAAAAGGAAGGAATAATGAAGAGTTACTGTTTAATTTAGAAAAGATTGGCCAGAGCGCAGTTACTGCATTTAAAAATAACGAAATAAGTCAAGCACAAAGAAGATTTAAAAGATCTTTAAATGACCAAACTGACCTTAATGATGAATTTGGGATATACTTAGACGTACCTTCTGTATATCATGTTGGAAAGCATGTAGATAACTTTGTTTGGTTAGATAGACAAATTCTTAAAGGAAATATGAATATAATAGCCTATACAATGCCTTGGGATTCATTTTCTAACGATTCTACTTTTGTTCAAGATATTGTTAAAATGCGAGATTCAATAGGTAAAAAGTACGTCCCAGGACCCTATGAGAATACTTATATGATAACTGAAAAAGCATTATCTCCATATGTGTTTCCGGCTGAGATAAATGGCTTAAAAGCTGCTGAGGTTAGAGGTATATGGGAAATAAGTGGTTATCCTATGGCTGGTCCCTTCTTGAGTTATATTATTAACGATAAAGAAAATAATAGGAAACTTGTTTTAGAAGGCTTTATTTTTGCTCCATCTGCAAACAAAAGAAACGATATGTTAGAGTTAGAAGCCATATTAAAAACGATAAGGCTTAAAGAATAAAAACTTAATAATTAAGATTTAAGCATACACAAAATACCAAAAGGTATTTTGTGTATGCTTAATTTTATTGACTTACAATAATAAACTCTGAACGTCTATTCTGTTGATGCAATTCTCTAGCACATCGAACACCATCTCCACAATCATTCAGCAATCTTTCTTCACCATAACCGATGGCACTTTGAACCCTAGAAGCATCGATACCTTGGGCAATAAGATAGTCTTTTGTGGATGTTGCACGTTTGCCAGATAAATACTTGTTATAAGCAGCGTTACCAATGGCATCTGTATGCGATTCTATTTTAATGACCATAGTAGGATGTTCTGTCATTACTTCTACCAATCTATCAAGTTCTTCGGCGGCATCTTGTCTAATATTAGATTTGTCGAAGTTGAAGAAAATCATCTCGGTTTTTAACTTTTTAACACCATTTTCTACAACAATCATTTCGTCTTTCAGTTCATTTACAGGGCTCATAGGTTGAATGATATCAACCAATTCATTTTCTTTAGTTTTAATTAGGCTTGTTTTTTCTAGATAACCATCTAAAATACTTTGCAAGGTATATTCAATATTAGATTTTAAGTTATTAAACCTAAAACTACCTTCGTCATTGGTCTTAACTTCACCTATCTTAATATTTTCATTATCATACAACGCAACTATTGCGTTTGTTAAAGAATCTCCAGTAATTATGTCTACAACATATCCAGAAATTTCGTTAAGATTTGGCATTTCTTTTCTGATGGGTTTAAAGGAATAAATATCATCTTTCCCTTTTCCACCGGGTCTATTAGAAGCAAAATAGCCTTTCTCTGTTTCTTCATCAATTATTAAAGAAAAATCGTCTCTTGAGCTATTAAATGGAGCCCCTAAATTTTTTGCTTTTTTATAACCGTCTGGACTAAAAGTAGATTTATAGATATCTAAGCCTCCTAAGCCTTCTGTTCTATTTGAAGAAAAGTATAAGGAGTTTTTAGATATATAAGGAAACATCTCTTTGTTTTTAGAATTTACGGCTAGCCCTAGGTTTCTAGGCTTAGAAAAGGTGCCGTTTTCTAAAACATCAACCACATAAATATCGGTCCCCCCATATCCGCCAGGCATATCTGAAACAAAAAATAATTTTTTACCATCAGGAGTTAATGCAGGATGTCCTGTAGAATAGTTGTCACTATTAAAAGGAAGTTCTACCGCTTTAGTCCATTCTCCGTCTACTTCTTTAGACATGTATAGTTTTAAGTGATTTACCCCCTTTTTATCTCTTTTAATTTTTTTACCATAGTTATTTCTAGTAAAATACATCGTTTTTTTATCTGGAGAAAAAGATGCAGAGGCTTCATGATATTTTGTGTTTACATTTTTAGAGAATGGGTATGTGCCAGAAGCATCATTATTAGTAGTATCAACTTTAGCAGAATATAAATCTAAAAAAGGTTGATCATCCCATTTATACTTTCTGGTATTTAAAAATAAAGTGTCTTTAGCAGAAGCGTATAATATTTTATTTTCTTCGAAATACATTGGAGAAAAATCAGAGTACTTTGAATTTATCTTAAGATTTTTAATTTTAAATTGAGGATCTTCTTTTGCAGTTTCGGCAATAGCAGCAGCATTTTCGATACTTTCTTTACCATTTTTTTTATTTAAAATAGCCATTATTCGATTTGCTCTTCTTTTTCTACCAGTGCCTTTTAAGGTATGTATATAATTGAATATGGCATTGTCTGAAACCTCGTTTTCATAGTCTGTGTATAATTTATCATACAACTCATAAGCTTTTTTAATATTAGAATTAAAAAAATGAGCATCAGCAGCTCTAGATAAAAGGTGTTTAGAGGGTTTTCCTTTACTTTTTTTAATGGCTGCATCATAATACTCGGCTGCTTTTGCATACCATAGGTTGTCAAAATGAGCGTCACCTTTTTTAACTAATTTACTTCTATTATCAGCCTCAGGATCTGCAGGGTAAATAATCGAACTGTCTTTAGTTTTAACTTGCACCTCATCAGATTCCAATTGGAGATCGGCAATAGTATCGCTTGCCAGTTTTTGAGCATTAAGCCCAAATGTTAATAAGAAGATGAATATGAATTTGATTTTAACCATGATTATTTTGCGTTCAATCTAAAATTTATATGCGAGCAAAACGCATAGGGAACTTTATTTAAACATCGAATTTAAATCATAGTAAACAAAAGAATTATTTTTTGTTGTGAAAACAGGAGTTTACGGGGTGAATGGCATTTATAAGAGGTTTGAAAAGAATTATAGGGACTCTTTTAATAGCTTTTTCAAAGGGGTCTAATTAATCTTCCTTTTTTTCTTCTAATTTTTCATCTTCTTTTGTGGCATCTTTAAACTCTTTAATACCACTACCTAAACCGCGCATTAATTCAGGTATTTTTTTGCCTCCGAATAGCAGTACAATACATAAAACAATAATAACTATTTGCCACGGACCAACCAAACCAAGAAATATATTTTGCGCAATCATAACCACCAGAATTAAAAATAAAATGTAAAAATACAAAAAAAGAAGATGACCTTATTTTTTTAATGATAAATTGTAGTAATAATTGTATCTCTTCGTCTTTTTTTATAATTAGAATTTCAAAGGAATGCTTCTTATATAAAAATCTAAGATTATATTTGTTGTGTATGGCTAAAAAACAAAAAAAAGGTAAAGAGATAAAACGCAAGCTGCTGCATAAGTATCGTTTGGTTATACTTAATGAGAGTACATTTGAAGAGAAGATTTCATTTAAGCTAAGTCGCCTTAATGTATTTGTTACTGGAACGCTTTTTATCATAGCATTAATTGGTTTTACCACGCTATTAGTGGCTTTCACACCATTAAGAGAATATATACCAGGATATTCTTCAACAAGACTTAAGAGAGAAGCTACAGAGCTTACGTATAAAACAGACTCCTTAGTTACAGTTTTAGAATATACCAATAAGTATTTAGAAAATGTGCGCTTGGTTTTGCGAGGCGATATTGAAAATAATGAAATAAGTAGAGATTCTTTGTTCGAAAAATACAAACTAGACCCTTCTACTGTCGATTTAAAGCCAATAAGAGAAGACTTAGCACTAAGAGAACAAGTGGAACTTGAAGATAAATACAATCTTTTTGAACGGAATGTGACCAATAATTTAGAAGCGCTGTTTTCTCCTGTAAGTGGTGCAATCACCCAAGGGTACGATTTGCAAAAAAAGCATTATGCCATAGATATTGTAGCAGCTAAAGAAACTCCGGTTAAATCTATTAGCGACGGGACTGTTATTTTTGCAGAATGGACATCGGATACTGGTTATGTAATTATTATTGAGCATAAAAACGACCTAATTTCTGTATACAAGCATAATGAATCGTTGAGCAAAACTCAAGGCGATACAGTTAAGGCTGGTGAAGTTATTGCTGCTGTTGGCAATACAGGAAAACTAACAACAGGGCCTCATTTACATTTTGAGCTATGGGAAAAAGGAAAACCCTTAAATCCACAAAACTATATTGATTTTAATTGATAAATATGTCACTTAAAGCTATAGCTGCAAAAATTTTTGCCAGAAGAATTGCAAAAAAAAATACCAAATGGATTTTAAATCCGCATCAAACCCAGAAAGCTGTTTTTAAAGGTTTAATTGAAAATGCTTCAAACACTAAATTTGGCCAGGACCATAGTTTTAGTACAATTAAAACACACAGCGACTTTGTTAAACAGGTTCCAATTAGAGATTATGAAGAGTTAAAAGGCTACGTTGAAGAAATAATAGCAGGGGAAAGTGATGTTTTATGGCCAGGTAAACCTATTTATTTTGCAAAGACTTCAGGAACTACTTCTGGAGCAAAATATATCCCTATCACAAAAAGTTCTATAAAAAATCAGGTTGAAGCATCAAGAAACGCAATCCTTAATTATATAAATGAAACTGGAAACGCAAGCTTTGTAGATGGTAAGATGATATTTTTGCAAGGAAGTCCTGTATTAGAAGAAAAGAATGGAATTAAGCTAGGAAGACTCTCAGGAATATCTGCACATTATGTGCCTAGTTACCTTCAAAAGAATCGTTTACCAAGTTGGGAAACCAATTGTATTGAAGACTGGGAAACAAAAGTAAATGAGGTCATTAAAGAAACTGAGAATGAAGACATGACTATAATTGCAGGGATTCCTTCTTGGGTTCAAATGTATTTTGAAAAATTAAACTTAAAGTCAGGAAAAAAAGTTGGGGAGCTGTTTAAAAACTTTCAATTATTTATCTACGGAGGGGTAAACTACGAACCTTATAGAGCAAAATTTGAAAATCTTATTGGGCGCAAAGTAGCTAGCATAGAATTATTTCCTGCAAGTGAAGGCTTTTTTGCGTATCAAGATACGCAAGACGAAAAAGGGATGTTACTGTTGTTAAATTCTGGAATTTTTTATGAGTTTATTAAAGCGGACGAATTTTTTGCCGAAAACCCTAAGCGAATAACTATTGAAGATGTACAATTAGGTGTAAATTATGTTTTGATAATTAGCACAGATGCTGGTTTGTGGGCATACAATATAGGAGATACCGTTCAGTTTATTTCATTGCGACCTTATAAGATTATAGTGTCTGGAAGAATAAAACATTTTATATCTGCCTTTGGGGAACACGTTATTGCTAAAGAAGTAGAAGAGGCGATGCAGCAAGCCATTAAAGCAACGGGAGTTGAGGTTAATGAGTTTACAGTTGCTCCAGAAACCAACCCAATTGAAGGCTTGCCATATCATGAATGGTTTGTTGAGTTTGAAAAAGAACCGTCGGATATAAACAAGTTTTGCTCCATCTTGGATCTAGCACTGCAAAAACAGAACAGTTATTATTTTGATTTAATAGACGGAAAAATACTTAGGCAACTTAAAGTTACTTATGTAAGCAAAGATGGTTTTAGAAATTATATGAAATCTTTAGGTAAGCTAGGCGGTCAAAATAAAGTACAACGCCTATCTAATGACCGAAAGGTTGCAGACGCTTTAGCTCCTTTTAAATTATAATGCTTTCCTTAAGGAGTTCTTTTTGTAGGAATTTCCATGTATTTTTGTGTAGCAGTATATGAGCACAAAAATCAAAGAGACTACAAGAGCACAAGAATCTACAAACGCTATTGAGCGCTTGTATATTACCATGCGACATTTACTTAATAGAGGTTTTTATAAACCGTCTGGAATATCTGGCAACGCGCTAAGGAGTGCACTTTTATCTTTACAACCAGAAATTTATGGTTCTATAGCTGAAGAAAAAACAGAATTAAACGGCCTTATTTATGTTTTAGAAAGACTGCCAATAGGGATTGAAGAATGTCGTTTTATTAATTTAACTTCAGACGAAGGCTTTTCAAAATCACATATTGAACCTATTGTTCCTCCTAAAAGAAGAAGAAATTGTTATCGTATTGATGATGAACAAATGAATATTGAGATTACAAGAGGCCGCTCAGACATCTATGATATTCTTACCCATTTGACCTTTCTTTATATAGAATCAGATAAAATTTGTAGTCGCGTTTTAATAGAAGACGGCAAAGCTACTGTTCGTGATTGGGAAAAAATTGTAGAATTCATTCTTAAATCTAAAAAAACTGAAGCTGAAAGAGAAGTTGCATTAATACATACTGCAAATATTTTAGGAAGGTCTTACGATGAACTGTTAGAAATACACAACAAACTTAAAACCAAGACCAGACCAGACCGTTTTCTTAACATTATCTATTGGCTAGGAAAAATTGCCATTGAAGAAGAAACAACAGGCAATAAAAGAACAGTAACGTTTACCCCATTACTAAGAGAAAGAATAGGGCATCATATTCATGGAGAACGTTGGGCAGAAGTTATAAAAGAGACTTTAAAAAAGCATAGATTACTAGAAAGACCTATACATATTATAAGTGCAAATATGCATAGTGTTATGAATTCTTTGTTTGCCAAAAAAGCGCTTAAAGAAGAATTTCCAGACACTAATTCTTTAGACATATACGAGGCCTTAAGTTCTTCTACCAATAAGGCTTTAAGAAAAAAAGTAACCCAAATGGCTACTGATAATGGGATGCTGTATATTAATGATAAGTCGGGCGCCAATATTGATGTTCAAATTTTTGATATGGCGAAAGCAAGTAAAGCAGCCTGCTGCTACGATTTTCCTGATTATAAATCAGACGTGGAAAAACCTGTTATATTTGTAATGGATTACGCATTTGGAGAACAGGCTTATGAAACTATTGATGAGTTGCTTAAACCGTATGAAGTTAACGAGCATAAGCTATTTTTAAATGTAGAATCAATTTCAATAATGGGTAAAGCAGGCATCTTAGAAGGAGACAAGGGAGATTTAATGATTCCGTCTGCTCATATTTTTGAAGGAACGGCAGATAATTACCCGTTCGACAATGAACTTTGTGCTAAAGATTTTGAAGGGTATAATCTTAAAGTAGTAGAAGGCACTATGGTTACTGTTTTAGGAACATCACTTCAAAACAAAGATATTTTGCAGTTTTTATACGATTCTACTTGGAATGTAATTGGTTTAGAAATGGAAGGAGTGCATTATCAAAAAGCAATACAATCGGCCTCACAAATACGAAAAAGTATTAATAAAGAGGTAAAAGTAAGCTATGCGTATTATGCATCGGATAACCCATTAAAAACAGGAAGCACATTGGCTTCTGGAGGTTTAGGAACAACAGGGGTTAAACCGACTTATTTGATTACAGATAAAATTTTAAAACAATTATTTAACATCTAAAGATGGCAGACAATAAATTACAACATAATTCTGATGAAATAGATTTAGGGCAACTATTTCAATTAATAGGAAAAGGTTTTAATAAGATTTTTATAAGCTTCCTTAGAGTATTCATGTATTTTAAAAAGAACATTTTTATTCTTTTAGGGCTTATGATTTTAGGTGCTGGAATAGGCTATGGGCTAAACCAAATTTCGACCAAAAAATTGAAAACAGAGGTTATTGTAAAACCTACAATAGAAAGTAAAAATTATTTATACGATGTTGCTGATGAAATACAAGCAAATATTAAATCTAATAATATAGATTTTTTTAATGATTTAGGACTTTCATTAGATAACTTAAAAGGTTATGAAATTTCTATTAAACCAGTCGATGATACTAAAGCAAGCTCTAAAAATGAAATGGCATTTTTAGAATTGCTCCAAAGCTTTGAAAACACAGAAGTTGTTGCAGATATTGTGAGAGCTGAGCTTCAAAATAAAAACTCATTTACGCATAGAATTACATTTAGTTACACAAAAGCAGATAAAGGACAATTATTTGCTAAAAAGATAATGGATTATATTAATTCTAATGAATATTTTGATGGATTAATAGAGACGTATAGAGAAAACGCTACAGATAGAATAGAAGAGAATAAAACTTTGGTTAAGCAAGTAGATGAAATTATTACCAACTACTCCAAAACAATAACTCAAAATAATTCATCTTCAGGTACAGATAGGATTGTTTTAGACAACCAAGAGCGCCTAGATATAACAGGGCTTCTTAAGCTTAAAAGTGTTTTAATTAAGGAGATAGAGTCTAAAAAAATCGAATTAAAAAATCGAACAGAAATTATTAAGGTTGTAAATTTTGGTAAAACTCAAGAAGATAGAAAGAGTTTTTTTGGGAAAGAGGTTATTTTAATTCCTTTAATACTGCTAGGGCTATTTTTCCTTTATTCTTTTGTAAAATACCTCAATAAAAAGTCGAGAGAATTATAATTAGAGAACGTAAACCAAGAAATATGAGAATTTTAATAACAGGAGGCGCGGGTTTTATTGGGTCTCACGTTGTTAGAAGGTTTGTTCAAGAATACCCCAACTATAAGATATTTAACCTTGATGCCCTTACATATGCCGGGAATTTAGAAAATCTTAAGGATATTGAGAATGCTACTAATTATAAATTTTTAAAAGGAGATATAGTAGATGAAAAGTTTGTGTTTCAATTATTTGAAGAATTTCGTTTTGATGGAGTTATTCATTTAGCTGCCGAGTCTCATGTGGACCGCTCTATAAAAGATCCATTAGCTTTTGTAAAAACAAATATAATAGGCACTGTAAATTTATTGAATGCATCCAGAGCACATTGGAAGGAAGGCATTGATAACAAAAGGTTTTACCATATTAGCACAGATGAGGTTTATGGAACTTTAAGTGAATCTGGGCTTTTTACAGAAACAACTTCTTACGACCCCAATTCTCCATATTCGGCATCAAAAGCAAGTTCAGATCATTTTGTAAGAGCTTATGGGGAAACCTATAATTTACCTTATGTTATAACGAATTGCTCTAACAATTATGGACCAAATCATTTTCCAGAAAAATTGATTCCGCTTTTCATTAATAATATTATTCAGGAGAAGCCACTACCTGTTTATGGTGATGGAAAATATACACGTGATTGGTTATTTGTTGAAGATCATGCTGTTGCCATAGATTTAGTTTTTCATAAAGGAAAAAACCACGAGACCTATAATATTGGCGGATTTAATGAATGGCAAAATATAGACTTAGTAAAATTGCTTTGCCAGATTATGGATAGAAAACTAGGGAGATTATCAGGCACATCTGAGAAATTAATTACGCACGTTGAAGACCGTCCTGGACATGATTTAAGATATGCTATTGATGCGAATAAGATAAGTAAAGAATTAGGCTGGAAACCCTCTGTTACTTTTGAACAAGGCTTAGAAAAAACTATTGATTGGTTTTTAGCTAATAAAGGATGGCTAGAAAATGTTACTTCTGGTGAATATCAAGAGTATTATAACAAAATGTATTTATAAAACTACTATGTTAAAATGAAAGGAATAATATTAGCTGGAGGATCTGGAACTAGGTTACACCCACTTACGTTATCCGTAAGTAAGCAGTTGATGCCTATTTATGACAAGCCAATGATTTATTATCCTCTATCAACATTACTATATGCAGGGATTAGAGAGATTTTAATTATTTCAACCCCTAAAGACTTACCACTATTTAAAGGTTTATTAGGTGATGGAAAAAAATATGGATGTAGTTTTTCATTTGCAGTACAAGAAGCTCCAAACGGACTGGCCGAAGCTTTTATTATTGGGGAGGATTTCATCGGCAATGATAAAGTAGCTTTAATTCTTGGCGATAATATATTTTATGGATCTGGCCTTGCAAAACTCTTACAATCTAACAATAATCCAAACGGTGGTATTATATATGCGTACAGAGTTAATGACCCTGAACGATATGGTGTGGTAGAATTTAATGAAGAAGGCAAAGCGATAAGTATTGAAGAAAAACCAAAAAAACCTAAATCTAATTACGTAGTGCCAGGAATCTATTTTTATGATAATGATGTTGTAGAAATAGCAAAGAATATTGTGCCAAGCCAAAGAGGCGAATTAGAAATTACAGATATTAATAAAACCTATTTAGAAAAAGGAAAGCTTAAAGTAAGTATATTAGATAGAGGTACTGCTTGGCTAGATACAGGAACATTTCAGTCGCTATTGCAAGCTTCGCAATTTGTTGAGGTAATAGAAGAACGACAAGGTCTTAAAATAGGTGCAATTGAAGCCGCTGCTTTTGAAATGGGATATATTACAGAAAATGAACTTAGAGCTTTAGCTAATCCACTACTAAAAAGTGGTTACGGGGAAAGCTTACTCGGAATTTTAAACAAAGACAAATGATTTTTACAGAAACAAAACTCAAGGGTTGTTTTGTAATAGATCCAAAGATTTATAAAGATGATAGAGGGGTCTTTTTTGAGTCTTTTAAAAAAAACGAACTAGAGAAAACCTTAGGATATAAGATAGACTTTGTTCAAGAAAACCAATCTATTTCTCGTAAAGGAGTATTAAGAGGATTACATTTTCAAAAAGGAGAGGCAGCGCAAGCCAAATTGGTTCGCATAACAAAAGGAAAAGTAATAGACGTAGTAGTCGATATTCGAAAAGCTAGTCCAACTTATGGGGAACATTTAAAAATAGAGCTTTCAGCTGAAAACAAAAAAACAATTTTTATACCAAAAGGTATGGCGCATGGTTTTTTAGCCCTAGAAGAAGTGGTTTTAGTTTATAAATGCGATAATTACTATGCTCCAAAAGAAGAAAGTGGCATTATTTACAATGATATAGATTTGAATATAGACTGGGGTTTTAATAACAGCAATTTATTGCTCTCTAAAAAAGATTTAGCACTTCCTAATTTTTCAGAATTATAGATGGAAAAAATTTTAGTCACAGGAGCAGATGGTCAGCTAGGAAAATCTATTCAGAAACTGTCCAGGAAGTATTCAACACTAAAATTTGTGTTTAAAAATTCTAAACAGTTAGATATTACGGATTCTGAAAGTGTTAATTCCATTTTTAAAAAAGAAGATTTTAGTTTTTGTATAAACTGTGCAGCATATACTAATGTAGAACAAGCAGAAAAGACTCCAGAAATTGCATATAAAATTAATGCAGAGGCGGTTAAGAATTTGGCCTTAGCTTGTAAGAAAAACAATATTTTTTTAATTCATATTTCTACAGACTATGTTTTTGATGGAGAAAAAGAAACTCCTTATACAATTCATGACAAGCCAAACCCAATTAATGAATACGGCAAATCTAAATTACTTGGGGAGCAATACATTCAAAATAGTACCAATCAGTATTTAATAATTAGAACATCATGGCTATACTCAGAATATGGAAATAATTTTTATAAAACGATTCTCAAAAAATCTAAAACTGAAAAAATAATTAGAGTTACAGATCAACAAAAAGGCTGTCCAACAGATGCTAAAAATTTGGCTGAATTTGTAATAGAAAAAATACAGTTAGGCAAAAAAGAAAACGGTATTGAACATTTTACAGATGGCGAAGCTATGACGTGGTATGATTTTGCAAAAAAGATTTTAGATAAAGAATGCCTTGAAAAAGACACAGAAATTATTAGGGACAACAAATACACTAGCTTTGCAAGAAGACCTAAAAACAGTATTCTTATATAGTTATATGCGTCCAACTTTATTAAAAATTATATGAACAAAGGTCAACGCTATGCAATATAAAACAGCAATAAAATCGGTCTCTTTTCTTTGGATGGGTTCTCTGATTGGCAGTGGAAGCACCTTTATTATATATACAATACTTGCCAGAAAGATTGGACCAGAATCCTTTGGTCTTTTTTCATCTGCATTAGCTACAATTACTATTTTTTCTTTGTTAGCAGGTTTTGGAGTTTCTAAAGTTTGGCTTAAACTTTTTGGAAAAGAAGGATGGGGCGGAACCAGATGGGTAAAACCTTCTCTTAATTTTGTTGTACTTACTCTTGTCTTGATTTCTGCCGTGTTGTTATTATTAACACTTTTAGAGATTCATGATAACATTACTAGAAAATTATTGCTTGTTCTAATATTTTATATATATGGATATATTTCTGTGGAATTAGTATGTTCAAAGTTGCAATTGGAAGAGCGATACAGAGAATTAGCTTTTTGGCAACTTTCTCCTAATTTATTAAGATTACTCATTATAGTAGGATGTTTTTATATTTTAGACATTTCTCTATTAGCTATAGAGGTTGGCTATATTTATGCCCTTGTAGGAAGTGTTTTTGCCTTTCTTGGAATGTATGAATTACATAAAATGAAGAAGGGAAAATTTGCATTAAAAGGGCATGAATTGATTGAAAACAGCCTATCAAAGACTCCAAAAATCAAAGAAGTATTTAAAGAAGCATGGCCTTTTGGTTTGGCTAACTTTTTTGCATTTATCTATGTTCAAAGTGATATTATTATGGTTAAATATATAGTGGGGGATATAGAAACAGGATATTACAATGTTTCTTATGTAATACTAGCTTCAATCCTTATAATTCCAACGATTTTGTTTGGTAAGTTTTTGATGCCTAAATACCATAGATGGGCAAATCATAACGCGAAGAAATTTAGAGAAATATATCTTTTAAGCAATAAATTTATGATGTTTTCTGGTATGTGTATAATGCTTATTGTTTACTTTTCCTCAGATTTTATTATACCTCTTATTTTTGGAGAGGAATACTTGCCATCAATCAGTTTAATGAAAACACTTTCCTTTACTTTACCCATTTCTTTCATGGCTTATAGTGTTGGCGCAACATTGGTTACAAAATCACATATGAAAACAAAAGTAATTTTAATGGGCATCGTAGCTCTAAGTAATATTTTTCTTAATATTATTTTAATACCTATATATGGAGCTAAAGGAGCAGCTTTTGCAACCATTTTGAGTAATTTTATACTTTTGGTTATGTATTACTTTGTGGCAGAAAAAAAGGTTTTTTTTAATAAGAATATAGATTAAATGACACGAAAGATTTGGACCGCTTTTAGACC
>CAZLUS010000053.1:0-15259 GCA_964562775.1 uncultured Flavobacteriaceae bacterium
CTATAGTACTTTTTAAAAGTGTATTTTTAAATTAATTATGGATGTCTGTAATATGATATTTTGGGTTAATATCTACCCATCCAATGTGTTATTAGATTATAAAATAATTAGCCTTTTTTTTATCTAATAGGGGAAGTTGGTTATAGCGAAGCTTGAGTTAAGATTGATTAGAATATTTTAGGGTAAATTTAAAGCAGTTAGATTTTAAATAATAGGCATGCTATCTGCAATTATTATGCTTCTTCATTTTGCCCCATCATCATAAGAAATGCTTTTAGAAACCTATTGATATCCCCATCTAGAACAGCATCAACATTACCTGTTTCTTCTGCCGTTCTTACATCTTTTACTAATTTATAAGGTTGCATTACATAGTTTCTTATCTGTGAGCCCCATTCTATTTTCATTTTAGAAGACTCTATCTCTTGGCGTGCTTCTTGTTTTTTGCGTAGTTCAATTTCATACAATTGAGATTTAAGCATTTTCATGGCAGTAGCTCTGTTATCATGCTGCGAACGAGAATCAGAACATGATATTTGTATTCCGGTGGGTTTGTGTACGAGTTGTACTTTGGTTTCTACCTTATTTACATTTTGCCCACCAGCACCGCTAGATCTGGCTGTAGTAATTTCTATGTCGGCTGGGTTTATAGCAATTTCAATAGTATCATCGGCTAGTGGGTATACATATACAGAAGCAAAAGAAGTATGCCTTTTAGCATTACTGTCAAATGGAGATATACGTACGAGTCTATGCACCCCATTTTCACCTTTTAGCCAACCAAAAGCAAATTCACCATCAATCTCTAAGGTTACCGTTTTAATACCAGCAACATCTCCTGCTTGGTAATTGAGTTCTTTTACTTTAAAACCGTTTTTTTCGCTCCACATGAGATACATGCGCATTAGCATTGCTGCCCAATCACAGCTTTCGGTACCGCCTGCACCAGCAGTTATTTGTAATACGGCAGGGAGTTCATCGCCCTCATTGGAGAGCATGTTTTTAAACTCTAAATCTTCAATACGTATTTTAGCCTGTTGGTACTTTAGGTTTACCTCGTTTTCTTCAACTTCTCCTTCATCAAAAAATTCTAGCAAAACTTCTAAATCATTAACTAAGGTTGTTGCAGTATTAAAATCATCAACCCATTTTTTCTTAGATTTAATAGCTTTCATTTGTACCTGGGCATCTTGCGGATTATCCCAAAAACCAGGTGCTAGCGTTTTTTCCTCTTCATTTTCTATTTCTATAAGTTTGGCATCAATGTCAAAGATACCTCCTTAACGCACCAAGGCGATTGATAAGATCCTTATGTTGATCTAGGCTTGTCATCTAAAATTTTTTTATAACAAAAATAGGCTTTGCGCTATGGTTAGGCAATCTATTTTACATAAATTTAAAGCCTAATATTTTCAATCATGAAATCACGGTCATTACTATTTGTATTCTCTTTTTTAGTTGTTTTAAGTATGAGTTCTCAAAACTTTGAGAAGACTAAAAATTTTCAAAAATTTAAAGGCTATTTTAATTATTATTATGACGATGGTACTGATAAGCTATATCTAGAGGTTGATGATTTAGAAAAAGAGTTCTTATATGTGTATTCATTGAGTAGTGGTATAGGAAGTAATGATATTGGTTTAGATAGAGGGCAGCTGGGTAATGAACAGGTTGTGTTTTTTAAAAAAGCAGGAAATAAACTATTATTAGTTCAGCCTAATTTAAAATACAGAGCACTTACCGATAATGCGCTAGAAAAAAAATCTGTAGAACAAGCCTTTGCAAAATCGATTTTATATGGTTTTAAGATAGAAGAAGAACAAGAAGGTGTTTTTTTAATTGACATTACTGACTTTTTAATGCAAGATAGTCATGGTGTAATAAATAGACTCTCTAATACAAAACAGGGTAACTATAAATTAGATCGTTCTAAAAGTGCGCTTAATTTTGAAAGAACTAAAGCTTTTCCTAAAAATGTAGAATTTGATGTTATCTTAACTTTTAAAGGGGAACCAAAAGGTAATTTAATTAGATCAGTAACACCAAATGCTGGTTTTGTAACTGTAGCGCAACATCATTCTTTAATAGCATTACCAGATGACGCTTATAAAAAACGTGCGTTTGACCCCCGTTGTGGTTCGTATCCTTTTTCGTATTATGATTATGCTACGCCTATACAAGAGCCTATTTTAAAAAAGTATATTACAAGGCATCGCTTAGAGAAAAAGAATCCTAATGCAGCTATGAGTGAGGCAAAGGAGCCTATTATTTATTATCTAGATAATGGGACCCCAGAACCTATACGTTCTGCATTATTAGACGGTGGTAGATGGTGGAACCAGGCCTTTGAAGCAATAGGTTATAAAAATGCTTTTCAATTAAAGATATTACCAGATGATGCTGACCCTATGGATGTTAGGTACAATGTAATACAATGGGTACACCGTTCTACAAGAGGTTGGAGCTACGGTAGTAGTATCACCGATCCACGTACAGGAGAAATTATGAAAGGGCATGTAAGTTTAGGAAGTTTACGTATTCGGCAAGATTTTTTAATAGCTCAAGCCCTTATGAATAAACCTTTTGCAGAGCGAGATGATAATCATGAGCCTATGTTAGCTTTGGCTTTAGCTAGAATTCGCCAACTCTCGGCACATGAAATTGGCCATACACTTGGTTTTGCACATAATTTTGCGGCAAGTACAAATGGTAGAGCTTCTGTTATGGATTACCCTCATCCGCAAATTGAATTAGTAAATGGCAAATTAGATTTTTCTAATGCTTATGACACTAAAATAGGGGATTGGGATAAAGTTACAGTAGCTTATTCATATTCTCATTTTTCTGAAAAATCGGAAGAAGAAAGCTTGCTTAAAATTTTGAAGGATGCAAATAATCAAGGCTTACGTTATATTTCTGATCAAGACGCCAGACCAACAGGATCTGCTCATGCTTTAGCACATTTATGGGATAATGGAAAAAGTGCAAGTGACGAATTAGATGCTATTTTAAAGATTAGGGAAGTGGCTATAGCTAATTTTTCAGCAGATAATATTAGAACAAGTGAACCGTATTCTGTATTAGAAGACGTATTTGTACCGCTTTATTTTTTACATAGATATCAGATTGAAGCGGCTTCTAAAGTAATAGGAGGCTTAGACTATAATTATAAAATAAAGAACGACGGCCAATTTGTAGTTAGAAGAGTGCCTGTAGCGCAACAGAAAAAAGCATTACAATCCATGTTAAAAACCTTAAGGGCAGAAGTAATAGCTATACCAGAATCTAAATTAGGGCTTTTTCCTCCTAGAAGTATCGGTTATGGTAAAACTAGAGAATCATTTAAAGGCAAAACGGGTGTTGCTTTTGATCCATTTGGAGCTGTAGAAACAGCTAGCAGTGCTAGTTTAAGTTTATTACTGCATCCAGAACGAGCTAATAGATTAATACAACAGAAGGCTTTAGATGACAAACAGCTAGGTTTTGCAGATTTTGTTACAGCATTAGTAGACCAAACCATAAAGGCTAAAGAAAAAAAAGGATATTTAGGCGAGGTGCAAAAAATAATAAATTGGCAGGTATTACAAGAATTAATGTATACTGCTAGTAATGAGAATAGCTTTCCACAAGTTACAGAAACAGTGCTTTTTGAAATGATGCGATTAAAAACTACTTTAGGCTCTAAAGCTACAGACCCTACTGCTATTTTAATGAAAAAAGAAATCGAGAATTTTATTGCTAACCCAAAAGGGTATAAAAAGAAAGTAGTAGCACCTAAAATACCAGATGGTTCGCCTATAGGAATGGCTTGTTTTAATTAATTTTTTTATGGAAATAAACTTAATAAGCGATACTGTAACAAAACCTACTAGAGGAATGCTCGATGCAATGATAAAAGCAGAAGTAGGGGATGATGTTTTTAAAAATGACCCTTCTGTTAATGCATTAGAAGCTAAGGTAGCTAGTTTGTTTGGCATGGAAGCTGCACTATTTTTCCCCAGTGGTTCTATGGCTAACCAAACGGCCATTAAATTACACACGCAGCCAGGAGAACAATTAATATGTGATAAGTATGCCCACGTTTTTAATTACGAAGGAGGTGGTGCAAGTTTTAACAGTGGTGTTTCTTGTAAATTGGTAGATGGTTCTAGAGGTATGATGACTGCAGAACAAGTAAAAGAGAATATTAATCCGCCAGATTTTTACCATAGCCCAAAAACAAGTTTAGTCTGTATTGAGAATACTACCAATAAAGGTGGTGGTGCTTGTTGGGATTTTGAAGAACTTAAGAATATACAAAAGGTATGTAATACGCATCAGTTAAAATATCATTTAGATGGTGCAAGGTTATGGAACGCGCTGGTAGCTAAAAAAGAATCGGCTAAAGAATACGGAAAATTATTTGACTCTATAAGTGTTTGTTTGAGTAAAGGTTTAGGTTGCCCTGTTGGTTCTGTATTAATAGGTAGTGAGCAATTGATATATGATGCAGTACGTGTGCGTAAAATTTTAGGAGGAGGAATGCGACAAGCAGGTTTTTTAGCTGCCGCAGGTATTTATGCACTCGATAATCATATAGAATATCTTAAAGAAGACCATAAAAAAGCTAGCGAAATTGGTGCTGTTTTAGAAAGTTTAAATTTCATAAAGAAAGTAGAACCTATAGAAACTAACATTATTATTTTTGAAGTTGATGAAAATTTAATTTCTGCTGATAAATTTGTAAAAAAATTAGCCGACAATAATATTTCCATTATTAGTATGGGTCAAGGAAAACTTAGAATAGTAACTCACATGGATTATACAGCTAGCATGCACGATACTTTTTTAAAAATTTTGCCCAATTTAAATTAGTTTTTCTTAATTTTTTTTAAAACACTGTTAATCACTAAAATAGCCTTATTTTTATTAGTCGATATTGGTCTTTTTTATTGAATTATTCGCAATGACTTCCTTGTTTTAGATAAATTATTTTTAAAATTTGTGACTTTTTTAAGAAATAGGGTTCTAAATTGTTAAGTACCGCTTATATTGTGGCACTATAAATTTAATTAACTAACGATTAACATTAAATGATTATGAAAAAAGTTCTATTTCTTATCGCCATTTTTGGCGCTGCAACAATGCAAGCACAAGATTTGCCTTCAAATCCTGAGCCTGGAAAATGTTACGTACGTTGTACAACCCCAGACGTGTACACGAACGAAACAATGACGATTACTACAAAGCCTGCTTACAAAATTTTAAAAACTGTGCCTGCTACTTACAAAACAGTAACAGAAAGAGTGATGGTTAAGCAAGAAAGTAAAAAATTAAACATTATTCCTGCAAAATGGGGAACAGAATCTGTTTCTTATGTTTCAAGAGAAGCAGGAAGTTCTTTAAGTATTGTGCCAGCTACTTTTAAATCTGGTTCAGAAACTATTGAAGTTAAGCCTGCATATGCGCAGTGGGAACTTGGTTCTCCAGCTCCTGATTGTGCTTCTGGTAATCCAGACGACTGTCGTTACTGGTGTTATAAAGGTTATCCTGCTGAATACACAACTATAAGTACGCAAGTATTAGCTAGTGATGCTGCTGCTACTAAAACAGTTGGTTCTGCTAGAAATGCTACATATACTAAGCGTGTAATGTTAGAGCCAGCAAAAGTTGTTGAAGAAGTTATTCCTGCAGAATATTCTACAATTACAAAAACGGTTTTAGATAAAGATGCTTACACTGTTGAAGAGACTGTACCTGCTATTACTAAAACAGTTACAAGAGAAGTTTTAAAGACTAAAGGTGGTTTAACTACTTGGAAAGAAGTTGAGTGTTCTTTAGTAGAATACCAAGCATTACCAATTAACTGGAATACAGGTAGTGCAACACTTACTTCTCAAGCTAAGAGCATTATTGATTCTCGCTTATTGCCAGTATTACAACAAAATGCTGGATCAAAATTAGAAATTGCTTCTCATACAGATTCAAGAGGTGGTTCTTCTTCTAACCAGAGCTTATCTGAAAGAAGAGCTAAAGCAGTAGCTGATTATTTAATTTCTAAAGGAATAAACTCAAGTTTATTAGTAGCTAACGGTTACGGAGAGAGAAAATTAAAGAACAGATGTGCTGACGGTGTATCTTGTACAGAGAGAGAGCACGCTTCTAACAGAAGAACAGAATTTAGATTAATAAACAACTAAACACTTGCTGTTAATCAATAAAAAGCCTCCAATTTGGAGGCTTTTTTATTTATTTTTTTTCAAGAAATCTAAATGGTACTGTATTTCACCATTCATGCTATATCCAGAATAATCGTCCAATAGTACACCATTTTCACTTAATACTGCTAGAAGAGGAAATACTCCTTTTTTATTGTATTTAGGAAGTAAAGACTTATTCTGTGAATATAACTCTGGACTAATTATATCTTTATTTCTAGGAATATCTACATATAACAAAACGTATTCAGAAGAGAGTTGTTTAAAAGCATCAGTTTCAAATAAATCTCTTTTTAGCATTTTACATGGCGGACACCAATCGCTACCAGTAAAATAAACCAAAACATTCTTTTTTTCTTTTTTAGCTTTTTTTAGTACTTTTTCGTAGTCAGTTTGCCAATCAACACTACTTGTGTTTTCTTTTGTTGTAGAAAAAGAAAAGAGAGTGAATAAAGCTAATGTGTATAGTATTGTTTTCATTTTTTTCTCATTTAAGTGCAAATTCCTTGCCAATTTAATTAAATAACGTATCCATTCCCGGAATATTGGGCATTCCTTCTTTTGCTGCTGCAGTTAATTCTGTTTCATTGATTGTAGAAGCTTTTGCAATGGCTTTATTTAGTGTAAGTATTAAATAGTCTTCTAATTGTTCTTTATCGTTTAAAAGGCTATCATCTATAGTAATAGATTTTAGTTCTCTAGTTGCAGTTATTGTTACTTTTACGAGGTCGTCGTTAGAGTTTTCATTAAGCGTAATAGTATGTAAGCGTTCTTTAGTCTTTTTTACCTTTTCTTGGGTTTCTTTTAATTTACCCATCATTCCCATTAAATCTCCAAACATAAGCGAATGTTTTTAAGTTTTCTGTAATCAAAATTAGTAAATTGAAAAAAAATAGAAAAATGAAACCTTTTCCGCTAAGATATATACTTTGCTTTATGTGTATTATTTTTGCAAGTTCTTGTAATAAAATTAATAAAAAAACTATGAGGCTAAAAGCTCCAAAGGCTAAAAAAATCACAAAAAAACTTGTGAAGCATAATGATGTTAGAGTAGATGATTACTATTGGTTAAATGATAGAGAGAATAAAGAGGTCATAGCTTATCTAGATGAAGAGAATAAATATTACCAAGAAAACACTTCGCATACAAAAGATTTTCAGGAAGATTTATTTCAAGAAATGAAATCGCGTATTAAAGAGGATGACGCATCTGTACCCTATAAAAGGAATGGGTATTATTATATTACTCGTTTTGAAAAAGGGAAAGAATATCCTATATACGCTAGAAAAAAAGAATCTTTAGAAAATAAAGAAGAAATACTATTTAATTGTAATGAGCTTGCTAAAGAACATGATTATTATAACTTAACTGGTGTTTCTATAAGCCCTAATAATGAATTGGCTGCTTTTGGGGTTGATACCATATCTAGAAGGCAATACTATATTCAAATTAAAAACTTACAAACAGGCAAATTATATTCTGATAAGATCGAAAACACGACCGGAGGTAGCGTTTGGGCGTCTGATAATAAAACACTTTTTTACACTAAAAAAGACCCTGTTACCCTACGTTCTAATAAAATCTATAAACATGTATTAGGCACTTCATCAGATGAGGACCAGCTCGTGTTTCATGAAGAAGATGAAACCTTTAACACTTTTGTATTTAAAACAAAATCTCAAAAATATATTGTTATTGGTTCTACAAGTACGCTCACATCAGAATATAGAATATTAAAATCTGATAATCCAAATGGCAATTTTAAAATTTTCTCACCAAGAAAAAGAAGCTTAGAATATTCGATTTATCATTATAACGATAGTTTTTACGTACTAACAAATAAGGATGGCGCTACAAACTTTAAATTGATGAAAACCTCTGAGAATAGTACTAAAACAGAAGACTGGAAGGAATTTATACCACATAGAGCAAATGTATTATTAGAAGATGTCGATATTTTTAAAGATTATTATGTGCTTTCTGAAAGAGAAAATGGTTTAAATAAAATGAAAATTGTACGTTGGGATGATACTGATAGTTATTATTTACCATTTACTAGTGAAACTTATGTGGCTGGTCCAACCACAAATGTTGATTTTAATACAGAAAAGCTACGTTATTTTTATAATTCTATGACTTCTCCTTATTCAATTATTGAATTCAATATGCAAACTAAAGCGGCTAAAACGCTTAAAGAGCAAGAAGTTTTAGGGGGTGAGTTTGATAAAAATAATTACCGTTCAGAACGTATTTGGGCAACTGCTCAAGATGGTGTAAAAGTTCCAGTATCTGTAGTATATCATAAAGATACTAAGTTAGATGGCACAAGTCCTTTGTTACAATACGCCTATGGCTCCTATGGTTCTACTATAGACCCCTATTTTTCAACCGTTCGCTTAAGTTTATTAGATAGAGGTTTTATTTATGCCATTGCACACGTTAGGGGAGGAGAGTATTTAGGAAGACCTTGGTATGAAAATGGTAAACTTTTAACTAAAAAGAATACATTTTCAGACTTTGTTGATGTTTCTAAACATTTAATTGCTAAAAAATATACTTCGCCATCACATTTATATGCAATGGGAGGTTCTGCAGGAGGCTTGCTTATGGGAGTAGTAGTAAATAGTGCTCCAGAGCTATATAATGGTGTAATTGCCGCTGTTCCTTTTGTTGATGTTGTAACTACTATGTTAGATGATAGTATTCCATTAACCACTGGAGAGTATGATGAGTGGGGTAACCCTAACGATAAAGAATATTACGAGTATATGAAATCATATTCACCCTATGATAATGTTGTAGCTAAATCATATCCAAATATGTTAGTGACTACAGGCTTGCACGATTCTCAAGTACAATATTGGGAGCCTGCAAAATGGGTGGCTAAGCTAAGAGAATACAAAACAGATGATAAGCTACTATTTTTAGACACAAATATGGAAGCAGGCCACGGCGGTGCATCAGGTCGTTTTGAGTCATTAAAAGAAACCGCTAAGGAATATGCATTTATGCTAGATTTAGAGGGAAAAATACAATAAAATAAAAAATATTACTTTTGTATTGTAGAATATAGGCACCAAACCCTTATTTACATGACCTTAACTTAATTATGGCTACCAAAATAAACGCATACAATAGTATACTAGATTTAGTAGGTAATACACCTCTAGTAAAGCTAAATAGAATTACAACACCACTAACTGGTAACTTTTACGCAAAGTTAGAAGCATTTAATCCAGGGCATTCTGCTAAAGATAGAATAGCACTTTTTATTATTGAAGAAGCTGAACGTAAAGGACTTTTAAACCCTAAAAGCACTATAATAGAGACTACTTCGGGGAATACTGGTTTTAGTTTAGCTATGGCGAGTATGGTTAAAGGGTATAAATGTATTCTTGCTGTTAGCTCTAAATCATCTCCAGATAAAATAGATATGCTTCGTTCTATGGGAGCAGAGGTATATGTATGTCCGGCACATGTTAGTGCAGATGATCCACGTTCGTATTATGAAGTTGCAAAGCGTGTACATAAAGAAACTCCAGACTCAATTTATATAAATCAATATTTTAATAGTTTAAATATTGAAGCACATTATAGAACAACAGGGCCAGAGATTTGGGAACAAACTAACGGTAATATTACACATTTAGTTGCTTGTAGTGGTACAGGAGGCACTATATCAGGAACCGCACGTTTCTTAAAAGAACAGAACCCAAATATTAAAGTACTTGCTGTAGATGCCTATGGTTCAGTACTTAAAAAATATCACGAAACAGGGGAATTTGACCAAGAAGAAATATACCCCTACAGAATAGAAGGCTTGGGTAAAAACCTAATTCCATCTGCTACAGATTTTAATGCTATAGACAGGTATATAAAAGTAACCGATGCAGAAAGTGCACATATGGCTCGCAAGATAGCTCATACAGAAGGTATGTTTGTTGGTTATACTAGTGGAGCAGCTATGCAAGCCGTTATGCAGTATGGAATAGAGGGAGAATTCACAAAAGATAGCAATGTTGTTATAATTTTCCCTGACCATGGTTCGCGTTATATGAGTAAAATATTTAGTGATGAATGGATGGAGAATCAAGGCTTTTTTGACGCAAAGAACGCTGAAACCCCTAAAGAGATACAATATATTAAGTAGTATTAAGAAAAATATATTTGGAGCGGTGACCTCAAAAGAAGTCACCGCTTTTTGTTTATAAATATGTTATTGCATGGATATAAAAAATGTATATTTTTGTATCTGATATAATTGTAAGGTAGATGAGAGATTTATTTGAAAGAATTATTGAGAATAAAGGGCCTTTAGGAAAATGGGCTTCACAGGCAGAAGGATATTTTGTATTTCCAAAATTAGAAGGACCAATCTCTAACCGAATGAAGTTTCAAGGTAAAGAGGTAATTACTTGGAGTATAAATGATTATTTGGGCCTAGCCAATTTACCAGAAATAAAGAAAATAGATGGTGATACTGCAGCCGAATACGGTTCTGCTTACCCTATGGGTGCCCGTATGATGAGTGGGCATACTGAATTTCATGAACAATTAGAACGTGAATGTGCAGAATTTGTAGATAAAGAATCTTCGTATTTATTAAATTTTGGGTATCAAGGCTTTATGTCAGTTATAGATGCTCTTGTTACTAAAGATGATATTATCGTTTATGATGTTGATTGTCATGCCTGTATTATTGATGGTGTACGATTACATATGGGTAAACGCTTTACGTTCACGCATAATAATATTGAAAGTGTAGAAAAAAACTTAGAACGTGCCACTAAAATGGCTGAGCAAACTGGAGGGGGTATTTTAGTGATTTCTGAGGGAGTCTTTGGAATGCGTGGTGAGCAAGGTATACTTAAAGAGATTGTCGCTTTAAAGAAAAAATACAATTTCCGTTTCTTAGTTGATGATGCGCATGGTTTTGGAACATTAGGAAAAACAGGAGGAGGAGCCGGACAAGAGCAAGGCGTACAAGATGGTATTGATGTGTATTTGGCGACTTTTGCAAAATCAATGGCAAGTATTGGGGCTTTTGTAGCTGCTGATAAAGAGATTATCGATTATCTTAAATACAACTTGCGTTCACAAATGTTTGCTAAATCATTGTCAATGATTTATGTAAAAGGTGCTTTAAAACGCCTTGATATGCTACGTACCATGCCACAGCTAAAAGATAAGCTATGGGAGAATGTAGATGCATTGCAGAATGGTTTAAAAGAAAGAGGTTTTGATATAGGTACAACCTCAAGTTGTGTAACACCAGTATATTTAAATGGGAGCATCCCTGAGGCAATGGCTTTGGTAAAAGATTTACGTGAAAATCACGGTATTTTCTGTTCTATTGTAGTATACCCTGTAATTCCTAAGGGCTTAATTTTACTTAGAATGATTCCTACTGCTACACATACTCTAGAAGATGTTAGTATTACATTAGATGCCTTCTCTTCCATTAGAGAGCGTCTTGAGAACGGAACCTATAAAAGATTATCTGCTGCCGTTGCTGCTGCAATGGGAGAATAAACTGGCAATTACATTTCTTATTTTCCATATTCAATTAAATTATAGAGGTATATGAAGAAAGCTGCCAAGATTATTTTTATAATTTTAGGAGCTCTTCTTGTTTATGGTAGTATACTTTTTTTTAAACTATCAGATTTACGTCCAGACAACTATAACTACCCAAATAAACCAGCTAAGGCTAAAGTGCTATTAGTACAAATGGGGCAGGCACATGGAATACAATTTTGGGATAGTATCCAAACGTATACTGTTAGTTTCGAAGATGAGTTCTATGGTTTTTTTGGAAAACAAGCACACCCTTTTAAGGAACAAAAAATGGAGTTCTCTTTGCAATACATACCTAATACTTTTGATGGACAACTTAAAATAGTATCAGGTATAGATAGTGGTATTGTATGGGGAATTCAATCTGGAGAAACCTACACTTTTAATTCGGAAAATAGGAATGTAGTAATGTCGAATAATGAAGATATGGTATTTTGGATACCTACTTATCAATATTTCATAGAGTTCCCTAAACGTATTCAAGAGGCTACAGCACTAGATTATATTGGAGAAAAAACTATTGATGGTATACAAGTAGAGGGAGTATTAGCTTCATGGAATTCTGTAGATCCACAAAAGGATACAGATCAATATGTAGTATGGATAGCTAAGGAAACAAAAAGAATTGTAAAAATTGAGTATACAGTTAGGGATGCCTATAATTTTGTTCTTGGTGCTGCTGCATTTAAAGATTACAAAACTTTTAATGGTATTGTTTTACCATCCATTTATCCAGTAGAGTCTAACCTTGTTAAAGATGGTCTCTTGCATGAGATGCGTATTAAAGATTTTAAGATAAATAACGTATCGCGAGAATCGTTAAGGCCTTTAGATTATAAATTTTTGCGATAGGTACGCCTTCTTTTATGCACCACAGGTCCAAAATGTTTCCACATTTGACTAATTGCAGTATTCTCTTCTAGTTCAGGTGTACGTATGCAATTATCAATTTTTTTCTCATTAAAAGTTTTGTGAAACTCATTAAAAATAATGGCAGTAACACCTTTGTTTTGATATTCAGGGTGAATACCAATCAAATAAAAAATGACATCTTTACTATTTTTTTTTGCATTTAATAAATGGAACAAACCAAATGGGAATAGTTTTCCTTTTGCTTTTTGCAAAGCTTCAGAAAAGGATGGCATAACTATAGCAAATGCTATCAATTTATCTTCTTTATCAATTACAAATTTTATATACTCAGGATTTATAAAACTTATATATTTCTTTTTAAAATACGCTTTTTGTGCATCAGTAATTTTTACAAATGAAGCTAGACTCGCATAACTTTCATTAAAAAGGTCAAACATACTATCTGACCATGGCATAATGTCTTTATTATTTGTAAAATTTAATTCGCGTAGCCCATAACGTTTTTTAATCAAAAGATTAGCTTTTGCAAAAAACTTAGGTTTTGCAGCAGCAGCTTTAAATTTATTTTCTAAATATTCTTTTTCTTTTATAAAACCATGCTTTTCAAAATGTGATTTGTAGTAGGGATGGTTGTACCAAGTTATCATGGTACCAATGTGGTCAAAACCTTCGATAAGAACTCCAACTTTATCTAAATTAGAAAACCCAACAGGACCTTCCATATACTCTAGATCTTGTTGTTTTCCAATTTCTTCTACTTTATCTAGTAAAGCTTTAGAAACTGCTATATCGTCAACAAAATCAAACCAACCAAAACGCATTTTTTTAATTTGTTGATCTTTAACTTCTATCCAGTTAATAATTGCAGCTATTCTCCCTACAACTTTAGTATTACTATAAGCAAGAAAAAAACGTGCTTCAGCACTTTTAAATGCAGGGTTTTTGGTTTCATCAAAAGTTTCTAACTCATCCTTAATAATAGGAGGGACCCAATATTTGTTGTTCTTATATAGGGTAAAAGGGAATTTTACAAAGGTTTTACGTTCTGGGAGAGATAAAACTTCTTTGATTGTTACCATCTAATACTATTTAATGATCAATATTAGTCATAATTAAGCTGGTAGCGTGAAAATAAGGTAAAATAAATTAAAAATCGAATTCACTTTTCTTCCCTTTTTTTCCTTTCTTCTTTCCTTTAGTCTTTACTTTCTTTCTACCTTTACTCTTCATGCTATTCTTTTTGATTTTTGGAGGACCGTCGTCTTCAGACTCATTTTTAATCAACTGATCTTTATGAAAATCTAAACGATAAGAAACACCGCTAGACACAAAATAGCGAGAAGGTGTAGTTTTAAAACTTCCACCAAAAAGAATATCAACTTGAAAATTTGGACTGAATAAATGCGCGATACCAGCTCTTAATAGTAAATCTGAGAAACGATCGCTATCAATACCTTGGTGCTCTGCAAATACACTCCATTTGGGGTTTCGTAAAGCATGAGAAAGAGAAATAGTATAATTTAGTTCTGGAAAATCTGTTGTTATTCTATCGTAGGCGATATTTGAAATTAGCACCAGGCGCGGCGTTAATGCACTTTGCAGTGACACCATACCGCGGTATGAAATTGTTTCATCTTCTCTAAAGAAAGGATTCTCACCTAAATTAAAGGTAGCACCACCATACACAGAAATTGCAGGCAACAAGTTTTTTAATTGAAATTTGTTATTGGCTCTCCAACTGTATAGATTAGGTTTATTTGCTTCAGGATTTTTGAATGGATCAAACACCAAGTATTTTAATCCTATTCTATTTCTTGTAAAGTTAGTTCTAGTCTCTTCTATATTTAGATTATTAAATGTAATTTCTTGTCGTATAAAACTAGCTTCATAATTTAACTCTAAGCTTTCAAGAAGCAATCCGTAACGTAAAGAGATATCACCACCAAAAATTGATGATTCAGAATCAATAATATCATGTTCTCGATCTTCATACAACAACCCTACTTCTGCTTGAACAACATTTCTACCTACTGCATAGGCGCTAACAGATACACCAGGTCTATTAGAGTTTATAACATCTGTATATTGAGCAGAAACAAAAAAAGGAACAGTTAGAAGTAATAGAATGTTTGTTTTAAAGGGCATAGAACCTATTTTAATACTTTTTTAAGAAACTTTGTATAGATTTAATTTACTAACAATGTAATTTTGAATTTATAGTACGAGTGATATGGTTTTGTTACAAACGATTTTAATACTACTATTAGTATACTACGTAGTCAAATTACTTTTAAAGTGGTTAGGCCCTAAACTATTTGATTACGCGTTAAAAAAAACGGGACAACGTTTTGGACAACAGTTTGGTGATTTTCAAGATATGCACAAGCAATCTCAATATAAAAAGGCCTCAAATAACACTAAAAAGGGGAAACCAAAATCTAATCCATCAAAAAAAGTTGGAGAATATATAGATTTTGAAGAAATTGAGTGATCTTTGAATTACTCAATACCAATTTATGAAGCTTTCTATTAAAGCAATAGTTACCAATTTAATTGTTCTTACCCTATTTGTTATTGCCTCTTTGGCATACTTTAGTCCTGTTTTACAGGG
>CAZLUS010000054.1:0-9336 GCA_964562775.1 uncultured Flavobacteriaceae bacterium
AGTATAGGTATAATCGTAACCAGAGGTAGCATTACCTTCACTACCTTGTACAGTAACTCTTAAATCATTACAACCAACAATTACCGCAGATAAGGTAATATCTAAGTCATCTAAAGGAAAAGGAATGATATATCTGTCAAAATCTTTTTGACAATAAACACCTGGTGCAACTTCTACTCGTATAGAAGGAAAAACTTCTGTACCTGAAAAAGTTGGGTTAGTACTTGTACCTGTTAATGCTGAAGATGCCTGCCAAGTTGTACCACCATCATTACTAAATTCTACAGTTCCAGGAGTACCTGTTGGATTAGTGATATTTATAAATTCGAAACCAAAATCACTCTCAAGTGTACTTGTACAGTTTGCAGGTAAAATAGGTATAATATCTGCTGTTATTTCAATAGCATTATTGATTGTAACTATTGAAGAAGTTACTGGACAACCGTTTGTATCAGTTATAGTAATTTCATAATCTCCAACACCAATACCATTAAAAGTAAGTGTGGTAGCTGAAATGTTTGTATTACTTCTACTATAATCTATACCATCTGCAGGCGATAAATCAACTAATGCATAGGTGTATGGAGTTGTACCTCCTGTAACTGTAACGTCAATAAGACCTAGACCATCAAAACATAAAGGGTCAGTTGCTACTGCATTAGCAGAAATAGGAGTTACTGGTGTTAAAATGATATCTTCTTGAATAAAGTCGCATATTGATGGAGTACCATTATTATCTTGTACGTATACATCATATCCACCTGGGTTAGCAGTTGCCATTGCATCGGTAACTGTTAAAGTATTTGTTGTTGTAAACAAGCCAGCCGGACTCGTATTTGCTGGTACAATAGCATAAACTAAAGTTCCATTTCCACCAGTAGCATTTACAGTTATTAAGCCGTCAGCACAAGCACTAAGTTCGTCGACCACTACATCAACTACCAACTGTGGACTAATTACAGCAGTTTGAGTGTTAGGTGCTATAGGGCAAGCTAATTGGTCTCTTACTTCTATATCATAACTTCCGCTAGCGAGTCCTGTGAAGGTATAGGTAGTTGCATTTGCAGGTGTTGGCGTTAACCAAGGACCACCATCTATTCTAAATTGATATCCCCCATTACCATCAGTAACATTCACTACAATTTCACCATCATTATTACCAGAATAACAATCGGTAGGTGTAAGGTTAAAAGTTATATCTTCTGGTACATCTACTATAATAGAAGCATCAATTACATCAATACAACCATTAGCGTCTTGTACACGAATCACATAGCTTTCTCCAGAGTTACTTGCAGGAATATTATTAAATATTACAGTGTTTTGAAAAGGTCTAAGGACAGAAAGAATGTTAGTATAAGGAGCTGTTAAATCAGCATCATCAGTAATTTCTAATTGATATTGATATACAGGAGTACCTTCTGTAGCACTAGCAGTTATTGTTGCACCGTTAGTACAAGTAGCATCAGTTGTAATGCTGGCACCGGCATCGAGCGCATTTGGTTCTGATAGTGTTTGATTTAATGTAATAGTACACCCAGCAATAGGATTGTTTACATCTCTAACTTCAATACTGTGTGCTTGTGCGTTTAGATTGGTTATTGTTTGTTCGCTAGTAAACGGTCCAACAAAAGGATTTCCATTAATACTATATTCAAAACCACCAGTTCCAAAATTACTTGCATCAATAGAAATTTCACCAGAATTGTCGCCATTACAATCTAGATTTTCAAATCCTGTTATAGAAGCTTCAAGGGCATTGCCACTATCTATAATAACAGTTGTGTCAATATGACAATCTGCACTGTAGGTAACTCTAAGATCAAAAGAACCAACTGCAATGTTATTAAATACATTTCCTGTAGCACCTGTTTGTGATACACCATCTAAGATATAGGTATAAGTAGCATCAAAAGGATTTATAGTAACATTACCAGTACCATCACAGTTATAAGCAACAGCGTAAGTTACTGTTGGTGGAGTTGGTAAAGGAGTTATAGTAATAGGTGCTAATGTTACAATACAATTTATTACACTCGCATCTCTTACACTAATGGTGTAGGTGCCATCATCTAAATCAATAAATGTATGTCCACCTGTAGTACTTGCAGTCCAAGCACTACCATTAATACTATATTGGTAATCTCCAGATCCACCAGTTGTTGGGTTCACATTGCCTACAGTAATTTGTGCAAGTTGTAAACAAGTATACTGCTGTGTTATAGTAGCTTCAGCAACAATAAGGTCAGGTTGGTTAATAGTTACTGTTTGTACAGCAGAAACACAATTATTAGCATCTCTTACTGTTACATCATAATCACCAGCTAAAAGGTTAGAAAAAGTTGTGGCAGTATCATATGTAACACCATTATCAATACTATACATATATGGTGCATTACCTCCAGATATGGTAGTAATATCAATTTCACCATTGCTAGAACCATTACAATCTACATCAGTTAAATCAGGTGTAAAAGTTATAGGATCTTCTTGTGTAATAGTAATTGTAAAAAATTCTTCACAAAAACCAGCAACAGTATCACCATTATTAGTACGTACATATACATCATAGGTGCCTGGAGCAAAACCAGCAACAGGGTTGGTAGCTGCAAAGTCAGTATCAGGAGGGATAACACCTGTATTTGCTACTGCATATACATAATTACCATCACCACCGTTGGCAGTAATGTTGATATCTGTAAGACCGTCAGTATCGCAAACAGATATTACATCTGCATTAGCATTTAATGATAGTTGTGGGTCAATTACAGCAGTTTGTGTGTTAGGTGTTATAGGGCAAGCTAATTGGTCTCTTACTTCTATATCATAACTTCCGTTAGCAAGTCCTGTGAAGGTAAATGTAGTTGCATTAGCAGGTGTTGGTGTTAACCAAGGACCACCATCTATTCTAAATTGATATCCACCATTACCATCGGTAACATCGACTACAATTTCACCATCATTATTACCAGAATAGCAATCGGTTGGTGTAAGGTCAAAAGTTATATCTTCTGGCGCATCTACTATAATAGAAGCATCAATAACATCAATACAACCATTAGCGTCTTGTACGCGGATAACATAGCTTTCACCAGGATTACTTGCAGGAATATTATTAAATATTGTAGTGTTTTGAAAAGGTGTAACAACAGAAAGAATGCTGGTATAAGGAGCTGTTAAATCAGCATCATCAGTAATTTCTAATTGATATTGATATACAGGAGTACCTTCTGTAGCACTAGCAGTTATTGTTGCACCGTTAGTACAAGAAGCATCAGTTGTAATACTAGCATTAGCTTCAAGTGCATTTGGTTGTATTATCGTTGCAGGGAAATTTGCTGTACATGATGTATCGTTTATTCTTCTTACTTCTACGGTATAGGAACCAGCGGTTAAATTTGATGCTGTTGTAACAGGAGAAACTAAAGAAGTTATCCAAGTTATACCATCTAAAGAATATTCAAAACCTGAAACACTATCAAAATTAGAAACTTCGAATCTAATAGAACCATCAGAACCGCCATTACAACTTACATTATTTACATTTAATAAATCAGCTTCAAAAGCTCTATTGTCTTCAACAACAACAGTAATGTCAGTTGTTTCTGTACATGGTTCTGGTGATTGAATTGCTTGAATATCATCGATAATTAACTCATTATCATCATCATTTATTTGGCTGCTTCTAAAAACAATACCAACTATTGTATTGGCTCCAGGGTTAAATGTAACTGTACGCTCATGCCAATCGTCTGCATTGTTATTTTGTGGTATTTCTGCAGTAACAGTACTGTTAATTATAGCACCAGCTGCGTCAACCAATTGAATTTCTACTTGAGGGTCGTTAGCTGCAGTACCAGCTATACGGAAGTTATAAGCCCAAAGTGTAATAGTGATATCTCTATTAGGGAGTACTTCTAGGTCTCTTCTTTCCCAAATAATGCTATTACTACCTACAAGATTACTGCTAGGATTAATTGCTAAGAATCGACCATCTACTAAGCCTGTATGGTCGTTAGGACTACGGAAAACAGGGTTCGGGTTAGTAACAAAATTAGTAACCGTATACTCTCCATCCACAAGAATACCTGCAGGTCCTAGATTACAGTTGGTTACTGAACCATTTTGTGGCTCATAACAATATCCTGGACCAATTTCATTAATTTGAGTTGTTGGACCAGCACCAAAATCTTCAATTAATATAGGTTGATTAGCTACTGAATTATTTAAATAACCTACGGTTACTGTATGGGTTCCACTAGATACATTTGTAAATGTATTATTTTCTAATGGTGTGTTATCAGTTCCATTTAAGGAATATGAATATGTGAAATCTGACGTATTAGAAGGGTTAATAACAATTGTACCTAAACCAGCACAATCATAATTTACATTTGATGTAAAAGTTGGACTCGTAGTACTAGAAGGAACATCTATTTCTAAAGGTAACTCGCATCCTAAAGCATCTCTAAGAACTAAATTATAGGTTCCCGGTAATAGGTTTCTTGTATCTGACGCTCCAAAGCTAGCTCCACCATCAAAACTAAATTCATAAGGTGTTTGCCCTCCACTTGGATTTAATATTTTTACTAAAGCTCCGGCAGGATTACAAGAAGCATCTTCAATTATACTAGGTGCAGCATTTAATCCAAAGGGTTGTGTAATTTCGTACTCAATACTTTCTACACAATTATTAGTGGTTGTACCACTAGAATCCATAACAGTTATGGTATAAATACCCGCAGCTAAACCTAAGAAAGAATTACTATTTTGGTATGTAACACCATTGTCAAGACTATACATATAGGGAGCAGTACCTCCTGTTACACTAATGTCTAATGTTGAAGTTGCAGAATCAGAACAAATAATTTCAGAATTAGTTGCAGTAATACTTGGGCTTCCAAAATAATCTACTTGAACACTATTAGAAATAGCGAAACAACCATTACTATCAATAACAATAAACTCATAAGTTCCTGCATCTACATCGTTATTAAACAAAAAGTTTAGGGTGCTCTGTAAATCTGTTGCAGGGATAGTACTTGGGTCTGTATAAATATCTATTCCGTCTCTGCTCCAGATTGCTATATCATAATTTGGATTTGGAGCTCCTCCATCGGGAGTTACTGTTACAAGACCTGGATTACAAGTGATATGTTCAGATGTAACTGCAGTTAGTGTAAGCTCTTCAACTTCAGTAACGGTAATCCGTTGTGAATCTTCACAGCCGTCATCTGTAGTTGTATTAACTATATAATCCCCAGGGTTTACATTATTAAAAGTATATGTATTACTATTTAAAGCTGGTTGATTGCTTACAAGTGAACCATCACCACCATTACTACCATCATCTAAACGAAGTTCGTAACTATAATTAGGTAATACATTTGATGCCTGTACAGTAATAGAACCTAATTGATTACAATCTGCTATAGTAGAACTAAGGGCTACAATAAAGTCACGCTCTTGAATACCTATTGGGTCGGTTTCAAAAACACAAGCACCGTCGATTGGAATTCCGTTAGTATCTAATTGGGTAACCTCAACTATGTAAGTTCCGCTAGTTGTAATGTCAAAATTTGGACCATTATTAGCACTGTAAGGAACAACAATATTGTTATTATTAACATCTACCAATTGAAAACCAAATCCAGAGCCAGCGTTTGTAACTCTTATATTTCCTGGGGTATCACATATAATATCTGATGTTATATAATTAATATCAAATTCATTTTTAAACACGTCAAAAAAGAACCTGCTAAAGCACCCATTTTGGTAATTGACAACAACTCTAAATTCTCCACTTTCGGTAAGTGTAAAATTATCTGCAACTGTTACTTGATTCCATACACATGTACCATTTTTGTTAGCACAATCTGGACCAGTATCTGCACAGCTTGTTTCGTCTAATTTTTCCCATGAAATACTTTGAGCATCAGTAATACCTAATTGTATTGTAGCTTCGTCATCTTGACCACATAAGAAAATTTTAGGTAATAAATCACCATCTATAGAACAGGTTACAATTTCTCCTTGCAAATCGTTATCTGGATTTGCATCACTATTTACTTGGTTAAAGAAATCTACAATTGGATTAGTTTGCGTTGCTCCAAAAAGTTCTACAATTATTCGTTCAACTAAATTTGGACAACTACCGTTAGATGATTTTTCAACAATATAACTACCAGTAGAATTAACTAAAATTGTGCTTGGGTCGTTATCTGGGTCTCCGTCATTGATTACAGTATCACCTGCATCAACTGTGCCGTTTCCATTGCTATCTAAAACCCAATTATAGTTTGTGAAACCAGCACCAGCTGCTAAGACAACATCATCACCACAAAGTTGCACCGTTCTAGCTTCATCGCAACCTGTTAAGTCATTTAAAATAGAGTTGCTAGCAATTTCTGGAGTCCTTGGACATCCAGAAATTGAAGTGCTTCCATTTTCATCTGTAAATGTTGCCGTATTTGTTTCTCCTTGATATGTTGAAAAAGCTAAATTTTCTAATGTAGAAGAACAAGCATCTACAAAATCTGTACAATTAGCGGCTATAGTAACTTCTATTCTAATGCTATATTCTGGATCACCTACCTCTACTAAGTTATCTGGTATTTGAAAGGTTAAGGTTTGTGTTACCAAATCAAAAGTGTGCGTAACACCCGGAGCATTAGAAACGTCAACAGAATTAAATACTACATTATTAGGAAGAATATCTCTTATGGAGTAATTAATGGCATTATCGTTGCCTGTATTTTGAAAGCGTAATACATATTCAAAGGTTTCTCCAAGGCTTAAATCCTGCCCATTAATATCGGCTCCACCTAAATCTTCAGACGTGTTTCCTAATAAAATTTCTGGGGCTACAACTTCAACATAGGAGGCTGCTATTACTGTACCATCATTAGGGTCTACAACAGGTGTGCCTGTTCCAAATTCACCACCGTCTCCACCATCTGCATTACCGTCTCTGTAGAATTCGTTGGCATCACTACATCCATCATCATCACTATCTAAATCTAAATTATCAGGTATTCCATCTCCATCTGTATCTTGACAAATAGCTACATCTGCAATGCTAATTTCTATATTATCTATAAAGTTACCAGAAGAAATACTTCCAGCTGTTGATACAGCTTCAAAAATAAATACAGTATTTAATTGCCCTGCTGGTACCGTATATGTTCCAGTATGAAGCCCCCATGCATTATTATCGTCGGTTATGACTGCCTGCTCTGTAGCCGAAGCCAAATCAGCACCAATACGTACTCGCATTACATCTACGCCATTTCTTCCTCTATGTCTTAAAGACCAGTTCATTACCGTTCCAGGGCTTAAACATAAATTCTGATATAAGGCCGAGTTTTGAGTTGCATTTAATTCTGCAAACTGATTACCATCAAAAGACGGTACTCCAAAGAAAGTGTCAGACCAAATTTCTATTGCACCATCTGATGCAGTAGTAGACCAACCAGGGACATTAGTTTGGTCTATAAAACTAAAAGTTGCGTTTGGTATTACAGGGTTTTCAAAACTTTCATTTATAATGGTCTCAAAACAAACTGTAGTTCCGCATTCATCTGCATCAAAAATACCATCATTATCATCATCTAAATCTACAATATCAATTACACCATCATTATCATAATCATTATGAACAATAATACGAGCAGATGAAATATCTTCTGTTAGATTAGCATCTACTTGATCTTGTGTATGGGTTACAGTATTGGTTATATTTACTAAAGGCAATAGGTCAATTTCATCTGCTATAACCTCAAGTTCTAAAGTGACAGTATCACCACCATCTAATGTGCCAATATTCCAGACAGGGTCATTCCATGTTCCATCTATGGTAAAAGCATTAACTAGCGTAAGACCAGCAGGGATATTATCGGTAAGTTGTAAATTGGTTATTGGACCAACACCTAAGTTTCTTACTTGAATAGTAAAAGTAGCAGTTTCTCCTTCTGTTATTTCGGCGTTGTCAACGGATTTATTAATAACTACATCGGGGTCACAAAAAAGGGCATTAACTACTTCAGAATCAAAGGTACAAGGACCTCTAGTTCCTCTCACAAAGAAATCACCAGCTCCTGAAGGTGCAAAATTAGGAGAATTTGCTCCTGGAATTGCTACGCCATTTTCAAACCATTGATAGGCATCAAAATTTGCTGTTGCTTCAAATATTTCTGAACCAACAAAACAACCTGACCCTCCAATAATTTCTAAGACTACTTCGGGTACTGTATCAAAACCCGAAAAATAACCGGCAACACCCCTTGCACCACTAAACCCAAAAAAACCAATAGCCATAGGGCCAGTAGATTGCGCACTTACATCACCATTTAAATTAGGTATATAAAAAGTTTTCCAATCTGTAGACCCAGCTACTGGACTTGAAGGCGGTAATGTTACAGGACCGTTTCCGTCAGTTACACTTATATTAGCATCGGGAGTATTAACGGCTGCAATAATAGTTACACCACCAGTAACTGTTGTGCCTGCAATGTTTCTAATATCTGGGATATTATCTAAAACATTGGGTAGTAAACAAACTACAGGAGCTACAAAATTTAAACCTTGGGTAAATACTGAACTAGAACCTGCCAAACATTGATAGGCATAAACATCATTTGATGTTTCTATCAACATATTTGCACCTACTGTATTAGATGAATAAAAAGTGCTAGGAACTTGATAATATTCACCATTATTAATTGTTATTGTAGGTGTAGGATTACCATTAATAAAAATTTGCGTATTATTTGCCGTACCTATTATAAGCGGAAATTCTGTTGAACCATTTGTGTTACCATTACCACGTACAAAAACGAATTCATTACCAAGTCTATTTTCGGGTACAGGTTGGTCAATACCAGCATCTCTATTACTTGCACCAGCTACCCGTCCAAAATTTATAGAACCATTACTAATCACAATATCTTTATCTGCTTCTACAGAAGCCCCAATCCATCCATCAATATGTGATGGAATATTTCTGGTTCCTACGTAGTTTTCAAATACAAATGACTCATAAGCATCTAAAATAACGGTGTAAGTATTAGCTGTTATTGCATCAGCGTTATTTCCTTGTCTAAAAGTTATATCAGGGTCATAACCAAAAAGTCTAACGGTTGTATTATCTTCTGTAGCCATAATACCCAAGGTATTTGACTTTGAATTATGAGCACCTAAATTAGGCACACCACCCCATTTAAAACGCTGTCCCATAGCTGCCCTACCTTTAGCGGTAAGTGATGCAGATTGTGCACTACTACTACCACGATAGTTTACATAAAACTCATTACCACTAGGAGCTTCAAAACGGAGTCC
>CAZLUS010000054.1:9436-15059 GCA_964562775.1 uncultured Flavobacteriaceae bacterium
GGTAAAAAATGCAAGTCACTTAATTGGGCAGTTGCAGAAAAACTTATAAGTAACAAAAAGTAGAAGACTACTAATTTCGAATTCATATTGAACTGTTTTGTTTGGTATTATCACTTAAATACAAATTCAAAAAAACACCTTAATAGAACTTATGACAATAATATGTTGTCAAATGCCACAGAAGTGTTGCTAATAGGCATAATTATGTTAAATGATTTTAGAGGATAAAGCTTCTTTTTTTCTGTAAATCCTGAATTTTTTAGTAAAAAAGGAGGTTCAAGGCATATAATAATAAAGCCTTTTATAAAGCTTAAAAATTATAAAACAGATAAAAAATTGTAATATTATTCTTATGAAATACATCAAATTTGCAGAAAAATTGATGCGAAATAAATAGATTATTTGGATGAAAAAACAGCACAATAAGTGAACAATAAACCTAAAATATCACCTTATTTAAGATGATATTTTTAGAGTAAAATAAAGATTTTTAGATTGATTTAGTAGAAGTTATAAAGTGTTTAACTCTTTTGTTCTTTGTTAAAATAAACTAGGTAATAATACATTTGGCGTTCTTCATCCCAGCCTTTTTCTACAAACTTTTCGGCAGACTCAGGATTTATAAAATCCATTTTAATTTGGATATTTGTGTCTAGATTAATTACATTTTTAATCTTTTTTCGGGCGTCAGAAACGGCTTTGTTGGCAATGTCAAAATTAGAAACATCTTCAATACTATATTTGGGTCCTTTTTCTACTTTATAATGCTTAAACTCCGGAATTAATTCTGGATTTTCCATGACTTCATTCAAAAAACTACTCTCTTCAAAGGCATCATTTTTTGCAAAATGATTTACTGCTCTATTCATAAATAAGACCTCTTGTTGCTTATCTTCTGCAGGTAAAACAACATCTTTGGCAAAGTTTTGACAGAACTTTAAGTAGTTTTTAGTGTAAAAGTTTTCATCAGTTAGCGGCGCTAAGTCTAAAAAGTTTTCTAGCCAATATTTGGCATCATATCTATTGCTATCTACAGAAAGCACCTTATAGCCTTCTTCTTTATCTACATTAAATATTAGGCAACCTTTATCTAGTTTATTTGTATTTATACCTTGTCTAATGAGAATATCTAAATTCTCATTTTTCTCTTCGAACTGAAGAAAATCATGCTTTAATTCACTTTTAAAAATGCCAACTGCATCTGTTTTTTTGTTGTCTAAAAGCATATTTGAAAAGTAAACTACATATACTTCTCCACTTTTAATATGGGGGTGGTTAGACTGTTCAAATAAATGCGTGGTGATTTTTTTTGATTCTGAATGCACTTTTGATGGGTCCAAAAATATTTCTGATATAGATTTGTAAACCTCATTAAATTGAACATCAACTTCATTAGAGAATTTAAAATAGTTTTCTTCTTTTTCTCTAAATGGCTTAAAAAAATATTCTTTTAGTAAACCAGACATCTCATCATTTAATGCATGTGGCTGCGCCGATAAAAAAACAGCTTCATTTTTATTTTTATTGCCAACACGATGTAATGATACACTTTCAATTTGAGCAGGGTAGAGGTTTAGCATTTTAAAAGGCGTGTATTTTTAATTAGAATATAAAATTAGTTCCAGTTTTCGTCAAAATCTAAATCATCATAATTTTCAAAATCGTCATTTAAGGCATCTGTTGATTTAGATTCGAAGTTTTTTTCTGGCGGAGAATCAGGTAATTCACCAAAACTAAAAAGAATATTAGGGTATGTTCTGCCATCTTCTTTTTCTACAATATCAGCAAGCTCAACAAAAAAGGTCCACATGCTAAAGAAATCGTATACATAAATAAGTTTTGGCATGTTTTTATTTAATGCATCGCTCAATAGCGTCTCATTCATTAAACGCACTTTAGAGCCAGATTCACTCATGTCAAATAGTGCAATCTCTTCATCTTGGATCCATTCTTCATCGCATGTATAAAAAGAAGCCATCTCATTACCTATAAAACCAAAAGCTTGGGTAATAGCATTATGGAATTCTTCTAGAGTATTAGCATTTTCTATTTCTAAATCTCTAAAAATATCCTCTTTAGTATCCAAAATGACTCTAATTTTATAAATCATTATCTAAAAGATGAGTGGGGTTAAAGGTACAAAGTTTTATGATTTTTTCTAAGGTTTAAAGACTCTAATGCCAAATAGAATTGTACACCAAATAGCAAGCATGCTAAAACTAAATGTAATGTTTGGCTGCCAAAAGGAAAGTCCACATAATACATTAATATGCCTGTAATTACTTCTAGTACAATTAAAAAGAGAACCCAATTAATTTTTTTAAAACCTAAATTATTTTGTTTTATTCTATAGTACAGCAAGGCATTTATTAAAAAGACTAAAATGGAGAATGACCTATGCATATAAAATTTAAAAGGAGGTTTTAATAACCATAGTGCTTTGGCATTCTCACCAAGAATATCTATTTGCGCATCAACGTATTCTCGAATTTGTGTTCCTAAAATAATCTGAATGAGCGTTAAGATTAAAGCGCTAATAATAAGAGTATTAATTGTTTTTTGATATTTGTGGAGTTTGTTTTGACTTTTAACCTTAAAAATAACATACAAAATCATAACAACTATTACAAGGGCCATTACCATGTGAATAGTTATTTTAAAGGGCTCTAAGACAGAATAAACTACTGTAGCTCCCAACCACGCTTGAAAACCCATTGCAAACACTATAAGCCATGATATAATGGTAATTCTCTTGGTTTTAGTCCAGAGTTTTAAAGAATAAATAGCTAAAATTAAAGTTCCTAAACCTGCTAAAGCTCCAAACAGGCGGTTTATATATTCAATCCAGGTGTGCCAAACATTAAATTTTGCGTAATTATGTTTTGTATAATTTTTCCAATTAGTATTGTCATAAGATTTTTTAGTGGTAAAATTTATTGCAGCAACCTTTAGAGTTTCGTTTAAAATAATGACCTGTCCCTTTTTAAATTTTTTATTTGGTTTCCATTCAAGAATATCAGCGTTGGTTGGAGGTACATAATAGCCAAAACATTTTGGCCAATCTGGGCAACCCATACCGCTACCTGTCATCCTTACTACTGCTCCTGCTATTATTACAAGATACACAAGGATTAGGCAGACTTTAGCAATTTTAAAGTACTGTTTTTGCATGGTGTCAATAATTTGTGCAAAAATACCACTCTTTAGCCACCGAATATAAAAGCGTGCATAAAAAAAGGGCAATCTACAAGATTGCCCTTTTTTTAATTTTTATGTTTAGTTTATCTTTTGGTTATGATAAACTCTGAACGTCTGTTAAGGTCATGTTCGCTCTCTGAACATTTAACACCGTTTTCACATCTATTTACATGTACTGTTTCCCCATAACCTTTAGCGGTAAGTCTTGAGGAGTTAATTCCTTTAGAAATAATGTAATTTCTTGTAGCTTTTGCTCTTCTATCTGATAAGGATAGGTTATAGGTATCAGAACCTCTACTATCTGTATGCGATCCAATTGCAATTTCTACATTAGGATACTGCTCCATATAACTAATAACTTTTTGAAGCTCTAAGGCAGCATCTGGTCTAATGAATGATTGATTAAAATCAAAATAAATTAAAGGTATATCTAAATAGTTTGCTAAGTCATTACCTAGGTCTGTATTAGAAGCACTTGGTGTTAAAAATAGTTCTACTACTTTTTCTGAATCATCAGCTACAAAACTTAATTTATCCTCTCTATAATCAGCTTTAACCCCTATTGCAGTAAGTTTTTGCGAATTACAATCAACAACTTCTTTAAATTTACCATTAGCATCCGAAATGGTTTTTACCACAACTTCTCCAGAATTGGAAAGTATTTGTACATCTGCATTTGCTAAAATTTCGCCCGTTTCTTTGTCTTTAACTATACCGTTAATCATTCTGTTGCATCCAAAAGTTAATGGATTTTCTATTGTAAAGCTATAGATATCGTCATCACCAACACCATTAGATCTATTAGAGGCAAAGTAGCCACTTTTTCCAGTTTTATCTACAATGAAAGAAAAATCATCTTCATCTGTATTAATAGGTTTCCCAAGGTTAATGATTTCAATAATACTATTAGTCTCTTCTATAAGATTTGCAGCAAAAATATCTAGACCACCAAGTCCAGGTCTACCATCAGATGAAAAATATAAAATATCATCTGCCCCAATAAATGGGAAGGTTTCTCTGCCTTCTGTATTTATATCTGCACCTAGATTAATAGGATTACTATAAGAACCATTTTCGCCTAAATCAACATAAAAAATATCTGAAGACCCAAATGTACCAGGCATGTCTGATGCAAAGAATAATTTAGTATTATCTTTATTTAAGGTAGGATGTGCAACAGAATATTCTTTAGAGTTAAAAGTCATTTCCTCTACATTTTTCCATTGTTCGCCATCTATAGTAGCTCTAAATAATTTTAATCTACTTACACCTTCACTATCCCTGCCAAAACCATTATTAAAATTGTTTCTGGTAAAATAAATTGTTTTACCATCATTAGTAATTGCAGTTGAAGACTCATGTGCTTTAGAGTTTATTTTTTTTTCGATTTTATTTACATTAAAGTTATCACCACTCCCTTTTGTTGCGGTATAAAGATTTAGAAATGGTTGATTATTCCATTTATGTATTCCGTTTTTATTAAAACTTTTACCTCTAGAAGATGAAAAAATTAGCCCATCTTTATAAAATGAAGGTGCAAAATCTGAATTTTCTGAATTAAAGCTAGCCAATTTAACCTTATACCTACCAGAGTTTTTCTCAATTTCTTCTATATAATTACGGTTATTTGTAAATGTTTTTGCTCTTGCATCTGAGTCAGAGTTTAATACAAATTTTTCCATCCAGGCATCAGACCTCTTGTAATCTTGTAAGGATTTTAGTGTCTGTGCATATCTGTAATAATAATCTGCCTCAATCTCTGTATTTTCAAGATCAAACAGTTTAGAAAACCATTGTGCTGCTGCCTCATAATTAGCATTTAGATAATTAGCATTACCAAGGTTTTTATAGATGTCTTCTTCAGAATATCCTTTATTAACAAGGTCTTTGTAACTATCTATAGCATTAGCATAGGCAAAGTTTTCAAATTCTTTAGAAGCCTTTTTTGTTTTTTTCTCTTGAGCTGTTAAACCCACAATCATTAAGATTGAACAGAGCGACGTATATATTGTTTTTTTCATGATATCTGTCATTATTAAAAGAATCGTGGAGTTAGTACTTTATTAAAACTATTTACAAATTCATATCTTAAGAATACTTCAAAAGAACCGTCATTAAAGGCCGAATTGCCAAGTTCTGTAGTTTCTCTATCATAAGCTAAGCCTACTAAAAACTGCTCTGTTACTTGGTAACCCACTAATGCACTCCATGCAGCACTCCAACGGTATGCAGCACCAAGGGACAGTTTTTCTTGATATAAAAAACTTGCCGATAAATCTGCTTGTAAAGGCGCTCCTTGTACTCCTTTAAAAAGTACAGCAGGTTTAAATTGCCAATCAGCACTCAAATCTTTTACAACACCAGCTATTAAATACAAGTTAATACGTTCTGTAGCAAGAAGGTTACTTGATTGTCCAGAAGTATC
>CAZLUS010000055.1:0-5665 GCA_964562775.1 uncultured Flavobacteriaceae bacterium
ATCACCAGCATTGAAAATTTCTACGCTATCTCCTAAATATTCTACTTCATTAAGAACAAAGATAGCTTCGCCCACAGGATCCGGATCTGGATCTGGGTCTGGATTAGTTACAGTTACATCATCATCTGATGAACAAGAAACTAATAATACTGAAAGTGTTAATACACTCAAAAAAAACTTTTTCATAACTATTTCAATTTTAAATTTATTTTATACTGCAAATAAAGAACCTAAAAAACCATTACATGTAAATAAAATGAGTAAAACTGAATTTTTGACCTTAAAACGGAATTTTTAATATAATTAAATCCTTTACTAATAAGCGTTTAAGTATTTTAGCCCTTAAATTAATTTGTTAGCTATAAACTCAAAATAATATTAAGAACTACTACTTTAGGATACTACTCTATATATTAGTAATCTTGCATTATAGAACTTTAAATAAGGCATGCGAAAAGACCGACTCTATCTTTATACTTTTTTAGCAATAACTATACTTTTTGTAATTATTGGTGGTATTGCATCAAAATACTTTGTTAGTCTTAGTGCAGAACAAATGCTAAATACGCAACTAGTTTCTAGCCAAAGAGAAGCAAAAGAAATTGCTTTTTTAATAGGCAATCAGTTTGAGGCTAAAATTCCTGTCCAAAAGATTCAAGAAAATTTGCAAGAGAGTATTCAAAATACAAATAATGAGACGAGTTATATAAGTGTTTTTGATTGGTCTGGAAAAAGAATTGGGCATCCAGAAAAAGTAAAAGTTGGCACCCAAATTTCTGAAAAATCTTCTTCTGTTTCTTCAATGAATACTGAAATTGATGCAGATGAATTTTATCAATTAATTGAATTAAATTATAACACCTCTAATAAAGATAAAACTGAAATTGTTTTTCTTAACCCCATACCTAACTCAGATTGGATTGTAGCCGCGCATGCAAATGTTGGAAAATTAGCTTCGCAATTAAAAAAAGTAAGAAATCGTTTTTATACTATTTTTAGTGTGATGGGGTTTGTTATGATTCTTTCGTCTGTAATAACAGTTAGGTTTATTGGTAGTTTGTACGAAAAAAAATTAGAGAACAAAAATGAAGCTCTTGAACATGAAGTAATTAACCTTGCAAAATTAAATAGTGATTTAGGAGATTATCAAAAAAGAATAAATGAGGCTCTTATCGTAGAAGATAAAAATTCTAAACAAGAACCTTTAGTTAGCGAAGAAACTACTAAAGATAAAGAACGAAAAAGAATTCTTACCTATCTAAGAAACGAATTACTATCTGTTCCCATCAATGAAATAGCCTATATCTATACAGAACACACTATAACTTATGTCTTAGATATTCATGGAAAAAGGTCCACTACTAATAGTAGTTTAGAAGAATTATACTCTGGCTTAGACAACAGTTTATTTTTTAGAGCAAATAGGCAATTTATTATTGGTATTTCTTCTATTGAAAAAATTATTCGTTATGGTAACAATCAACTAAAAATAATAGTTAAACCAAGTTCTGATATTGATATTATCATTGGTAAAAATAAAGCTGCCGAATTTAAACAGTGGTTAAATTTCTAACAGATTACAAACAGCTTTACTTGATTAGTACAGGCTTTCTTTTTTTTAAGTGAAGTACATAAGTTGCATTAACGCCTATATGGAGACTACCTTGCCTAAAATTAAAGTTCGTTGGATTTATTTTATATGTGCCAATATCATCAAAGCCTTTGGCGTTGGTCATAGAAAATTGCATAATTAAATCACTTATCTCCCAATTTACACCTAAAGAAAAAAGATTAAAACCTTCGTCACTACCTTCATCTCTTCCAAATAACAAGCCATATTCTGAAGCAATAGAAACATGATTACTTATTTTATATCTACCTCCAAAACCTAGTGCTAAAAAATCATTTTTATTACTAACAGGTTCATCTACATTAGTTCTTATATAGCTAGGGACAACTTGTAGAGATAAATTTCTATCAATTTTACTGCCTATAATTGCTTGTGTAGCATAGGAAAATCTATCTGAAGAGTCTTCAGGCAGTGTAAATATTGTAAAATTTCTAGTGAAATAAGATATCGCTTGAACCAAAGTAATACTTATTGGTGTTTTTTTGTCTATAGTCTGTCTTAGCAATCTATATTTTCCAAAGCCATTAATAATACCATCAAAAGATGTTATTCCAGCACCTAGTGTAAACCTATCAGAAAAAGCATATTGAGACGCTAAGTGGCCAGAAAAACGATCAGCGGCAAAACTTTGACTATTATCATTATTAGGGATATTCCAATAACGCGTTCCTAAAACGAATTCTAAAGTACCCTTCTTCCTAGTTTCAACAGATTGTGTTGTGAGAATTCTATTTGCCTTAAACGTTGCTTGAGTATACAAAGTTGGCTTTGGTGCCTCACTTTCTAGAATATCAAGTAATTCTTGCGAATTAGAATTGAACACAACAAACAAAAACATGCTCAATGTAAATAGTAATTGTTTCTTATTTCTCATATGGCGAATATTCAAATCTGAATTTAACTTGTATTTCTTTTGAAATGTTTGGGACTAAAAGTGCTGGAACTTTAATCTTAAAATCGTCTATCGCAACTTCAAAATCACCAGAAAGAACAATTTTTCTATTAGTAACCGCAACATTTGCCTTTATTTCAATCTCTTTTTTTACCCCATGAAAATCCATAATCCCTTTAATAAATTGGGGAGAATCTCCAAGCTTAGAAGCATCATAATCTATTAATTTTCCATCAAAAATTAATTCTGGATATATATCAGACTCCACATAACTCTCGTTAAAATGTTCTTCCATTAGCGCTTTTTTAAATACAAAAGCTCTTAAAAGTACACGCACAGCAACTTTTCCATTTTGCTGGTCTATTATACTAAGCACTTGATTGTTTGAAGCTTCTATATTCTCAACTGAAGTGTAGGAAAAAAAAGATACTTGACCTTGCCTTGCAATTGCTCTATTATTACTTTGAGAATATAGCCCAAAATGCAATAAAAGTAATACAATAGCTATATTATTATTTAATTTATTCATTGGTTGGCATGCAATTTAACATGATTACATCTAAAAGATAACCTTTACAAACACCTCTTAAAACAATAGTATTCCCAACAACAAACTCATTAGTTCTATCATTATTTTTGGGAGACATATCACATATTACAAAACTTTGGGTAAAAGACTTACTCTTTAATATAATTGTATGTCTATTATTTAAATACGAAACTTCTTTTATTACACCTTCTACCTCAATTACTTTTTCTATAAAAGTAGCATTTGCTTTTTCTAAATTACCATTAAACTCGGTTAATAACTCTTCTATAGATAACTGATTAACATTTTCAATTCTTGATACGTTTATATCTGCTGGTTTATTATATGAAATGTATATCATTATAAAACTTACTATAAAAGTAATTAGCAATAATCCTAAAATTTCAACTTTATTTCTCTTAAACATTCCTTTAATCTACTTTCAAATACTAATATTTTAAAACGGGCAAGAAATCCGTAAAAAACTAGCCCGCTTTATTCATAGCATCAATTTTCCCTTGATAGTACAAATGAAGCTACTGTAGATTTGTTATCCATTAAAAATATAGTTGAAAATGAATTTTAAGCATTAAAAGTGAAATATCTTGTATATTATAAATCCGACTTCATCAACTTAATCCGCAGATTTATAAATAAATTCAATAATACGATCTGCATTAATAAACCCTTGTCCGTGCGTTGCGTCCCATTCTTTAGAAAGTCCTAATTTTTGGGTTTGCTCTAGAGAATTACCATCGGCTCTTGCTTTTACGACATGTTCACGAAGTGTAGCTATAACTTCTTTATAGCTCTGTAAATCACTTTTAGTAGCTACCCTTCCATGACCAGGAATAATCTTAGTATTGTCATCAATAATACCTAATGCCATTACAACATTACTTACTAAACCATCTATATCGCCACCGGAGTTTAAGTCTATAAAGGGATAGCGTCCAACAAAAAAGTTATCACCCATATGTAATACGTTGTCTTCGGGAAAATAGTAATAAGAATCTCCGTCTGTATGCGCATCATTTACATGCATTGCATGCATTGTTTTATCATTTCCTAAATAGAGTGTCATTTTATCATTAAATGTAATGACAGGTAGTGCATTTTTTGGGGACGGTTCTGCAACACGACCTCCTCCTCTATTTTGTTTTGTAGACATTCTCTTTCTTACATTTTCGTGTGCAATTATTATGGCCCCTTGCTTAGCCATATTCTCATTGCCACCACTATGATCACCATGCCAATGGGTATTTAAGACCCATTTTACAGGTTTGTCTGTTATTGTTTTTACATGTGCTAATATTTTTTCTGATAATGGACTAAACTGATCATCTATTAAATATGCATTCTCTTCGCCAATTGCTAAACCAATATTACCTCCAGAGCCAAATAAAACATAGATGTTATCAGATAATTTTTCTGAAGTTATAGTAATGCTACTCCAATCACGTTGCCCGTATGCAATTATAGAAGTAAATACGGTTATTAAAAAGACTATTTTTTTCATACTAAAGTTTAAAGGTTTCACTCTTGTAAGTTATATTTTTTATTTGAACCTTACACAAAAAGCATAATAAGTGTTAACACTAAACCGCCTGCCACAAAATAAAGCCCTTTTCTAAAAATGGTGTTCCCCGGAAGAAACATCCAAAAAGCCGAAAACACAAAAAACAGTAAGGCAACTCCAAAAAAGATATTTAGAAAAAATAAAGGATCCGTAGACTTAGCTTTATGCATATGCGTCATCCTATCAAGTACATATGGTAACTTTTTAACTGTATAACTTACTTTGCCAGTTTTTGAGTTGTAAAAGCCTTCTTTAAAATTTGCAATATTCTGATTAACCGAAGTAAATTCTAAACGCCTAATTTTAATTTCTTTCCCTAATTGTTCAGCATTTAAATGTAAGGCTACTTGTTTTTCCTTTAAAATTTCAACTTTTAAAAAATCAGTGTTTCTAAAGATTAAAACAATACCGCTTAGCGCGTAAACTCCCATGATTCCTGTTAAAAAGAAACCTAAATACCTATGATAGATTCTCATTTTATTGGAAAACTCTTGTCGTTTTGACATCGTATGATACAATTTTTAATCAAAGAAAATAATTAAAATAGAACCTCTCTAAAAAAAGTTATTTTTTTAACCTTTTATACTTACTCTGGTGCATTTCTATATAAAAAATATAGCCTATTAAAAATAGTTTAGTTTTGGTTTTAATATCTATTTATGCGAAAAGCACTTCTTTTTATGTTGATTAGTACGGCTTCATTTTCATTGATGAATGCTTTTATAAAATACTTAGAACACATCCCAGGCTTTCAATTAGTGTTTTTTAGATCTATTACTTCATTTGCTTTTGCAACAACATATCTTTTAAAAAATAAGATTCCCATTCTTGGTAATCAAAGAAAACTATTATCCTTAAGAGCAGTATTTGGGCTTATATCCATGAGTCTATTTTTTATTTCGTTTAAATACCTACCTATTGGTACGGCAGTTTCTCTAAGATACATTGCGCCTATTTTTGCTGCAATATTTGCTGTTTTTCTACTTAAAGAAAAACTAAAACCAATTCAGTTTCTATTTTTTTTAATAGCATTTG
>CAZLUS010000055.1:5765-15048 GCA_964562775.1 uncultured Flavobacteriaceae bacterium
TATATGACAAAAGCTTTTCAAGCAGCTGACACAAATAGAGTAGCTCCAATTAAATACACCGAAGTAATTTTCACTATTCTAATTGGAGTCTTTTGGTTTCAAGACGATTATTCTATTTGGAGTTTTCTTGGGCTCTTTTTGATTATTTCTGCCTTAATTGCGAATACTTTAGTTAAGAAAGACTAGCCAAACTCTTCTCTAAAGTTTCAATTTTAGCTTCGGCATCAGCAACTTTTTTGCGTTCCATTTCCACTACCTTATCTGGTGCATTGTTTACAAAACGTTCGTTAGATAGTTTCTTTTGTACAGATTGTAAAAAGCCCTTTGTATACTTTAACTCTTCATTGAGTTTGTTAATTTCTTCTTCTACATCAATAGCGCCAGCTATAGGAATAAAGTACTCGTTACTTTTAACTCTAAAACTAAGCGCACCATCTACAGCAGCATCAACCTCATCAATACCAGAAAGATTTCCTAGTTTAATAATTACAGCTTCCATTTGTGTACTGGTATTTTTAGTATTTAATTCTTTTAATTCTAAGGCTTCTTTATTGGCAATATTCTTCTCTTTTCTAATATTACGCACCCCTGATATTACCTCAGCAGCAAAGTCAAAATCTAAAATTAATGCTTCGTCAAATTCCTTAAGCTGTGGCCAATTTGCAATACATAAAGCTTCTTCTGGGTTTCGCTTCGACATGTGCTGCCATACTTCCTCAGTTAAAAACGGCATAAAAGGATGCAATAGTTTTAAATTTTTCTCAAACAAAAGAATAACCTCTTCTAATGTTTTTTTATCAATTGGCTTTTGATATTCGGGTTTTACAATTTCTAAGAACCAAGAACAGAAATCGTCCCAAACTAATTTATAAATTGCCATTAAAGCATCAGAAATTCTATACTTACTAAAATGGTCTTCTATTTCGGCAAGGGTTTGATTAAACTTAGCAGTATACCATTCAATTCCTACTTTAGATGCTTCGGGTTGTTCAATAGCTGCTACTTCCCACCCTTTAACTAAACGAAAAGCATTCCAAATTTTATTCGCAAAATTCTTCCCTTGTTGGCATAATGCCTCATCAAACATTAAATCGTTACCAGCAGCAGAACTTAATAATAGTCCAACTCTAACCCCATCAGCACCATACTCCTCTATCAACTTTAAAGCATCTGGTGAATTTCCTAAAGATTTAGACATTTTACGACGTTGCTTATCGCGAACTAAGCCTGTTAAATACACGTTTTCATATGGTCTTTTATTACGAAACTCATATCCAGCGACAATCATACGTGCTACCCAGAAAAAGAGAATATCTGGCCCAGTAACTAAATCGTTAGTAGGGTAATAATAGTTTATCTCTTCATTATCTGGTTCTAAAATACCATCAAAAACACTTATTGGCCATAACCAAGATGAAAACCAAGTGTCAAGAACGTCCGCATCTTGTCTTAAATCTGATAACTGAATATCAGGGTTTATAGCCTTTGCTTTCTCTAAAGCTTCTTCTTTAGATATTGCAACTACAAAATCTTCTTTGCCGTCACCGTAATAATAAGCTGGTATCTGCTGCCCCCACCACAATTGACGTGAGATATTCCAATCTCTAATATTCTCCATCCAATGGCGGTATGTATTCTCAAATTTCTTTGGAAATAGCTTTACATCACCATCTTTTAAAACGGCATCAATAGCTGGTTTTGCTAAATCTTCCATTTTTAGAAACCATTGGTCAGATAAGCGTGGTTCTATTACCGCTTTAGTACGTTCAGAAGTGCCCACCTTATTAAGGTGTTGCTCTGTTTTTACTAAAAAACCTTTCTCATCTAGCTCTTTTACAATCTCTTTACGCACTACAAAACGGTCTTTGCCCTGGTAATGCATACCAAAAGAATTTAGACTAGCATCTTCATTAAAAATATCTATTACTTCTAAATTGTGTTTTTCGCCAAGCTTTTTATCATTCTCATCATGTGCAGGAGTAACTTTTAAGCATCCTGTACCAAATTCTATATCTACATATTCATCTTCAATAATCGGAATTGTACGCTTACATATAGGCACAATAGCCTTTTTACCTCTTAGGTGAGCATAACGTTCATCATTTGGATTTATGCAAATGGCTGTATCTCCTAAGATAGTCTCTGGCCTTGTGGTAGCAATTGTTACTTTTTCCTTAGAACCCTCTATCTCATAAGAAAGGTAGTATAGGGAGCCTTGTCGTTCTTCATAGTTAACCTCTTCATCAGAAAGTGTTGTCTTAGCTTCAGGATCCCAATTCACCATTCTAAAACCCCTGTAAATAAGACCTTTATTGTATAAATCCACAAAAACTTTAATTACAGAAGCAGACATATTGTCATCCATTGTGAACTTTGTACGACTCCAATCACAAGAACAGCCTAATTTTTTTAGCTGTTCAAGAATTACCCCACCGTATTCATCTGTCCAGTCCCAAGCATGCTTTAAAAACTCTTCTCGGGTTAAGTCTGCCTTATGTATACCAGCATCTTTAAGCTTTGCCACTACTTTAGCCTCTGTTGCAATAGAAGCATGGTCCATACCCGGTACCCAACACGCATTTTTGCCTTGTAAACGCGCTTTACGTATTAAAACATCTTGAATAGTATTATTTAACATATGCCCCATATGTAGCACTCCTGTTACGTTTGGTGGTGGTATTACTATTGTATAAGGCGCTCTATCATCAGGTTTTGAACTAAAAAAATCGTGCTGCATCCAGTAGTTATACCAGTGACCTTCTACATTTTTAGAATCATATTTAGATGGAATTTCCATATTTTCGGTACAGTTTTTGTCTATATTAGTATGTGAATAGGCGTTTTACTGGAAGTAATTAGGTTAAATTTTATAATTCTTCGACTAAATGCGTATCCTAGAAATACCAAACAAAAGTAAGTAACGTTATTAAGATGATAAAAGAATTTTGGATGTAGGTTAAAATCCCCTAAATTTGAAGTTCATCAAAAAAATTAAAAAGATGAAAAAAGTACTACTATTATTATTTGTTGGTCTTATGGCCGTGAGCGTAAAAGCACAGGACAAAACAGCAAAAATTGAATTTAAAACAGAAACCATTGATTATGGTAAAGTAGAACGTGGTGGAGACGGTGTAAGAACTTTTGAATTTACAAACACTGGTGATGCTCCACTAGTTATTAGCGATGTAAAATCTAGTTGTGGTTGTACTATCCCTAAAAAACCAGAAGATCCTATAGCACCAGGAGAAACTGGACAAATAGAAGTTAAGTATGACACTAAAAGACCAGCAGGTCCTTTTAGAAAAGCCATAACAGTTACTTCTAATGCAGATACTCCTACTATGGTTATTAAAATTAAAGGTGAGCTAATAGAAGGCGCTAAGTAGAAATTTAGCTTAAAAAATAAAAAGACCCAGATGGTTTAATTTATCATCTGGGTCTTTTTATTTAATAATCTTTTATTACAAATTCGAGAAAACCCTTTGTTTCTAGTTTCAATTCACGTCCTAACCGTTTTAAAATATGACTTCACTAGGCTAAAAATAAAAGTTTAGTTAAATTGTCTCCTTAATAAGGTTTATCGATTTTTGTAAAAATTAAATAACAATGCCTACAATTTCTTTAAAAGGAAGTAAAATGCCTTCCTCTCCTATTCGAAAATTAGTTCCTTTTGCCGAAGCAGCAAAAAAAAGAGGTACGCATGTAATACATCTAAACATTGGCCAACCTGATATTAAAACACCTAAAGTTGCTCTAGACGCGGTAAAAAATGCTAAAATTAAAACATTAGCCTACAGTAGAACGGAAGGTTCTGAAGAATATCGAAGTAAAATAGCAGCTTATTATGCCAAGCATGATTTAACTGTTGATGCTAGTGATATAATTGTTACCACTGGGGGTTCAGAAGCGCTCTCGTTTACCATGGGAAGTATTCTAGATAAGGGAGACGAAGTAATTATTCCCGAACCTTTTTACGCTAATTATAATGGTTTTGCAACTGCAAACGGTGTTAATATAGTTCCTATAATTTCTAAATTAGAGGATAATTTTTCACTTCCGCCCATAGGTGAATTTGAAAAATTAATTACAGAAAAGACAAAAGCGGTACTTATATGTAACCCAGGTAATCCAACAGGTTACCTATATACCAAAGAAGAAATTAATCAGTTAGCAGCTTTAGTTAAAAAACATGATATTTTTCTTATTGCAGACGAAGTTTATCGTGAGTTTGCTTATGATGGTAAAAAACACCATTCCCTCTTGAGTATCCCTAGTATAGAAAACAATGCCATTGTTATTGATTCTGTATCTAAAAGATACAGTATGTGTGGAGCTCGTATAGGCTGTTTAGTTTCCAAAAACAAAGAATTAATACAAACAGCACTAAAGTTTGCGCAGGCACGACTATCACCACCAACTTTAGCACAAATAGCTTCTGAAGCAGCTTTAGAGACGCCAGATAGCTATTTTAATGATGTAATAGAAGAATATGTATCTAGGAGAAATGTATTAATTAATGAATTAAAAAAGGTTGAAGGCGTAAAAGTAGCCCAACCAAACGGTGCCTTTTATTGCGTTGTAGAACTACCTGTTAAAGATTCTGATGCTTTCGCTCAATGGTTATTAGAAAGTTTTGATATTAATGGGGAAACAGTTATGGTTGCTCCTGCAGCAGGATTTTACGCTTCTAAAGGTTTAGGAAAAAACCAAATACGTATAGCCTACGTATTAGAAAAAGAACAACTTAAAAAAGCTGTGCACATTATAGCAGAAGGCTTAAAACAATATCACAATTCGTGAATATCCAAGAAAATTTTTCTCTAAAGGCATACAATACTTTTGGTATTGATGTAAAAGCCAATTTTTTTATAGAAGTAAATAGTCTATTGCAACTACAAAAGGTCTTGCAATTGTCTTCTTATCCAAAAAAGTTTGTTTTAAGCGGGGGGAGTAATATGCTACTCACTAAAGACATAGATGCTCTGATAATGCATATTAACCTAAAGGGAATTACACTTTTTGAAGAAAATGAAGATACTGCAACCATAAAAGTAATGGCAGGTGAAAACTGGCATGAGCTTGTACTTTGGTCTTTAAGTCAGGGCTATGGCGGTATTGAAAACCTCTCTTTAATACCTGGTAATACAGGAACTGCTCCCATACAAAACATTGGTGCTTATGGTGTAGAATTAAAAGATGTTTTTGTTAGTTGCGAGGCGATGCATATAGAAACACAAGAGCTTAAAGAATTTACCAAAGAAGATTGCAAATTTGGTTATAGAGATTCCATATTTAAAAATGAAATCAAAGGGCAATACATCATTACATCTGTAAAATTAAAGCTAACTAAAAGAAACCATATCTTATACACCAGCTATGGTGCTATAGAAGAAGATTTAAAAAGCAATGCAATTGTACACCCTACTATTAAAGATATTTCTAATGCTGTAATACGTATTAGAAAAAGCAAACTTCCAGACCCAAAAGAAATAGGAAATAGCGGTAGTTTTTTTAAAAACCCTATAGTATCTAAAAAGACCTTTAATAGCTTCATAAAGAAAAACCCAAATGCACCTTTTTATAAGATGGACAATAACACTTATAAAATACCTGCTGGTTGGTTAATAGAGCAGTGTAATTTTAAAGGGAAACGTTTTGGCGATGCAGGAGTACATAAAAAACAAGCCTTAGTACTAGTAAATTATGGTAATGCGTCAGGAGAAGAAATTTTAAGTTTAGCAACCAAAATTCAAGATGCAGTATTAAACACCTATGGTATTACTATTGAATCTGAAGTTAATATTATAAAATAACCCCCGCTTACTTAGAAGAAAAACGAGGGTTATACCAAACCAAACTAACCAAGAAATTTATATGTGTTAAAAATATCTTTTAAAAACTTAAATACGCTGTTATAATCTATTCCTTACTTTAGCGTTTACTTATATACGGTATTAATATTTTTTTGGACTTTTTTAGAAAAACATTTTTTACCAATGTTATATAAATGAGCACACTACTTGAAAAACATATTGTAGAATTATTACAAGAACGTGATGAAAAAGCAATTTCATTACTCTATGATAATTATGGAGACACCCTTTATGGTGTTGCCTATAAAGTCCTAAAAGACGAAGAACTAGCACAAGATGTGTTACAAGAAAGTTTTATAAAAATTTGGAAAAAGTCTGATTCTTACGATGCTACTAAAGCTAAATTATTTACCTGGTTATTTAGAATTACTAGAAATACAGCTATAGATAAATTACGTAGTATAAAAACAAAAACAGATAAGGAAATCCAAATTGACGTTTCTGACGTATATAATCTAGGAGAAAGAGGCATTATGCCCGAGTTGATGGATGTTAAGGAAAACCTTGACAAGATAGAATCAAAATATAAAATTGTTCTAGAAGCCTTATTTTTTGAAGGGATGACGCAACAAGAAGCCAGTGAAGAATTAGATATTCCTCTTGGAACTATTAAATCCCGATTAAAAATTGGACTTCGCGAACTAAGAAAAATATATGGCCCTTCAATGGTGCTAGCAGTTATTTTAAGTGTATTGTAATGAAAGATAAGATTAAAACATTTTTAGATTCGGACTTACTAGAAAAGTATCTATTAGGAGCTACGACTACTGAAGAATCACTACGTGTAGAGCGTTACATTACAATGTATCCTGAAGTAAGAACGGCTTATAATGAGCTACAGGAAAACTTAGAGACTTTTGCCAAACTGCATGCTTTAAAAACTCCAGAAGGTTTAAAAGAGCAAATTTCATATCGAATTAAACAACAAAAGAAAAACAGAAGTAAATTTTATAAACTAGCCATTGCTGCTAGTTTTACAGCATTTTTATTTGCTGCAGCCAGTTATTTCTTTTACAACCAAAACAAGAGTTTACAAGAAGAAAACTCTATGGTTACCAATAAAATAAAAAATCTTGAAATGGATATGAAAATCCAGCTTGAAGATATTAGAAACCAATACATCGTTCTTAATAATCCTAATACCAAAAGATATGCGGTTAAGGGTAATAAAAAAGCAAAAGAACTTAAAGCTGTTGCGTATATAAACCCAGTTAAAAAATTATCATATATAAATGTTAGTCATCTACCACAACTTCCTAAAAATAAATGTTATCAAATGTGGTCAGAGGTAAATGGAGAATTGGTTAACATTGGTATTATAAAGCAATTTGAAAATAAAGAAAAGTTATTAGCATTACCTTATGCTGATAATGCCATTGGTTATATTACTATAGAACCACAAGGTGGCAACCAAACTCCTACCGTACAAAATATAGTAGCTAACATTAAATATTAAACTTAGCTTAAAGTATATTAACTAACTGATTCTTCAACGCATATTTTGTATTTTTACAAAAAATATAAGGTATGAAACTAGTTCTTCTTACTATAGGTTTAATGGCATTAGCCTTTGCCGGAATAGCAATTAAAATTTGGGCAAAGAAAGATGGCGAATTTGCAGGCACTTGTGCTAGTCAAAATCCTTATTTAAATAAAAATGGAGAAGCTTGTGGGTTTTGCGGAAAACTCCCTGATGAACAAGACTGTAAGAAAGATACTGTCGCTTAAATAGCGCTATAATTTATAAACCACTTTTTTGAATAAGACCAAAGAAGATTTAAACGAATATATAAAAAAGGCGAAAGCTGGAAATCAAATTGCATTCAGTGCTTTATTAAACACTTTTTGGAATGCGGTTTATCATTTTCAATTAACACGTACTGAAAATGAAAACGATGCCGAAGACATTACAATACAAACTTTTTCTAAAGCTTTTGATAAAATAAAAACTTATGATGATGCCTATGAGTTTAAAACATGGTTAATAACTATATCTAAAAACTTGCACGTAGACCTCATTAGAAAAAGGAAAAACAATATTCTAAATCAACTAGAAAATAGCTCTCCAGAAGCCGTAAAGAAAGTAGCTGACGAATCTCCTACCGCAGAAGACCAATTAATTACCGAACAAAATCTTGCAACTTTATTAGCAGATATAAAAAAATTGAAGCCTCATTATCAAGAAGTTATAAACCTACGCTATTTTAATGAGCTTAGCTATGCAGCCATAGCCACAGAGCTAAACGAGCCTATTACTAATGTAAAAGTGAAATTATTGAGAGCTAAAAAATTACTAGCAGAAATTATAAAGAACAAGTAGGTTTTTTAAAAAACCAGTTGTACCTCAATTCGTATATTTGTACTAAAGAAATTTGTTATGGCTGTTGAAGCTGCTGAGCATGTTATTCCACCTAAAGGAAAACCCAAATGGTTAAGGGTAAAACTCCCTACTGGTAAAAAATACACGCAACTTAGAGGGTTAGTAGAAAAGTATGATTTACATACGATTTGCACCTCTGGTAGTTGCCCTAATATGGGAGAGTGCTGGGGAGAAGGTACTGCTACATTTATGATATTAGGCAATATTTGCACACGTTCTTGTGGGTTTTGTGGAGTAAAAACTGGCAGACCCGAAAGTATAGATTGGGCTGAACCCGAAAAAGTTGCACGTTCTATAAAAATTATGAGTATTAAACATGCCGTAGTTACTTCAGTAGATCGCGACGATTTAAAAGATATGGGGTCTATTATTTGGGCAGAAACTGTAAAAGCCATTCGTAGAATGAACCCAGAAACTACATTAGAAACTTTAATACCAGATTTTCAAGGCATAGAAACTCACTTAGACAGAATTTTAGAGGTAGTTCCAGAAGTTATTTCTCATAATATGGAAACTGTTAAACGTTTAACCAGAGAAGTTAGAATACAAGCTAAATACGAAAGAAGTTTAGAAGTTCTCAATTATTTAAAAAAGAACGGCGCTAATAGAACAAAGTCTGGAATTATGCTTGGATTGGGAGAAATGGAAGAAGAAGTCATTCAAACCATGGAAGACTTAAGAAAGGTAGATGTTGATGTTGTAACTATTGGTCAATACCTACAACCTTCAAAAAAACATTTACCAGTTAAGCAATTTATTCTCCCAGAGCAATTTAAAAAATATGAAGAAATAGGCTTAAAAATGGGCTTTAGACATGTAGAAAGTGGTGCTTTGGTACGTTCTTCTTATAAGGCTCATAAACACATACATTAAAAAATATTGATTCACTAAACTAAATATTCTATCTAACATAATATCAAATGAAAAAAGTAACTATTGGTATTAATGGTTTTGGAAGAATAGGTAGAACACTCTTTCGACTTTTAGCCAATAATGAGCATATAACTGTAGCTGTAATTAATGATTTAGC
>CAZLUS010000056.1:0-1094 GCA_964562775.1 uncultured Flavobacteriaceae bacterium
TTTTAGCCATTAATATTTGACCAATAGTATTGTTTACCTTGTGTGCCCCAGTATGATTTAAATCTTCTCTTTTTAAGTATACTTTACATTGGTGTTTTTCTGAAAGGCGCTTCGCATAATAAAGCGGCGAGGGTCTACCTACATAGTCTTTTAGTAACTGACGGAATTCTTTTTGAAAAGATTCCTCGTACATAATAGCTAAATACTTTTGGCGAAGTTCCTCTACATTAGGGTATAGCATTTCAGGAATAAAAGCACCCCCAAATTCTCCGTAATACCCTTTTTTGTCTGCGTGGTATTTCATAGTTAATAGTTTTTAGCAGATAGTAATTAATACAAAGTACTTATGCTTAGACTGATTATTTTTTACTTAATACTTTTTTAAACTCTTTTAATTTTTCAATATTCTTTAAACCTGGTTCAATTTCGAACTTGCTGTTCACATCGATTACATGGCAATACTTGGCTTCAGGTCTTGTCATAAATTCTTTGATAGCATCGATTTCTTCTATGCCAATACCACCACTTAAAAAATAAGGCTTTGTTGATGGGTAATTTTTTAAGACAGTCCAATCAAAAGTGTAACCATTACCACCCGGTAGTTTTCCTTTTGTATCAAAAAGATAATAATCGCAAACATCTTCAAAATGTCTAAGCTGCTTAAAGTTGAAATCGTTTTTAATTGAAAAGACTTTGATGATTTTCAATTCATCTTCGACCTGCGTGGTCGTTTTCTTTTTTCTCGGCTCCGCTTGAAATGACAGAAAACTATTTCTTAGTTTTTTGCAATAATCTGCATTTTCTTTTCCGTGCAGTTGTACTCCCCATAAATTGAATTCTTTTACTTTTTTTATAATAGTTTCGATACTTTCATCAACAAAAACTCCTATTGTTTTTATATGCGTAGGTAGTTTAGGAATTTCACCATCATAATAACGTGAAGATGGTTTCCAAAAAATAAAACCTAAATAGTCAGGATCTAAAGCGGCAACTTCTGTGGTGTTTTTATTCATACCACAGACTTTTAGCTCTACCTTGGTTAAGGAAGCTTTGTTTTCGTTTTTATTTAAATCACCGTTTTTCAACTTAAGCTA
>CAZLUS010000056.1:1194-14405 GCA_964562775.1 uncultured Flavobacteriaceae bacterium
TTATGTACTTCTAGTAAAACGTCTAGTCCTATACTTTTAGCGAGTTCAGATAAACTTTTTATTTCGTTTTTACTTAAGATAGCCGAAATCAATAAAATAGTATCTGCGCCATGTGCTTTTGCTTCTATAATTTGATACTCATCAATAATAAATTCTTTACGAAGTAGGGGGGTGTCAACAGCAGCCCTTGCAAGTAATAAATCTTCTAATGAGCCACCAAAATATTTAATATCTGTTAAAACACTTATGCCACACACACCTGCTTTTTTATAGCCCATTGCAACTTGCCCAACATTGGTTTTTTGATTAATAGTGTCTTTAGATGGGGAGCGCCTTTTATGTTCAGCAATAATACCAGAGTTGCTATTTTTTAAGGCATTTGCTAATGAATTCCCTTCTCTTTTAAAAAGGGCAGACTGCTCTAATTGGGAGCTTGGTACCACCTGTTTTTTTAAGGCTACTTCTTTGTATTTGTCGGCTACTATTTTATCTAATATATTCATAGCTTACTTAGCGTTTGTAATTTTTGTAATGCTTTTAAGCCTTTGCCACTTAATAAGGACTCTTTGGCCTCTATAAAACCTTCTTTTGGCGATATTCCTTTTACAGTAGCAATAGCAATTCCTGCATTGGCACAAACAACATTGTTCTGGGCTTGAGAACCTTTGCCATTTAATATTTTTAAAAATATTTTTGCAGATTCAGCCACATCTTCACCGCCTATAATTTCATTTGCTGCAACAGCAGCTAATCCAAAGTCAGACGGTTTTATAATACCTTCAGTGCCATTAGATATCGTTTTGGTATCTCCGGTAAGACTAATTTCATCATAGCCATCTAGGGCATGTATAATTGTAAATTTTTTATCGGTGTTTTGATATAGGTAACCATACATACGCGCCAGTTCTAAATTGAAAACACCTACCATTTGATTTTTAGGAAATGCAGGATTCACCATTGGTCCTAGCATATTAAAAAATGTTTTTACTGCTAATTCTCTTCTAATAGGAGCTACATTTTTCATAGCAGGATGAAACAGTGGTGCGTGTAATACACATATGCCAGCTTCATCAATAGACTTTGTTAAAAAATCGGCATTGTTACTAAATTTTATGCCTAAAAACTCCATAACATTACTGCTGCCACATATAGAAGACACACCATAATTACCGTGTTTGGTTACTTTAACTCCTGCGCCAGCAGTAACAAAAGAAGCTAATGTAGAAATATTGAAAGTGTCTTTACCATCGCCACCCGTACCACATAAATCTACTGGATTATAAGCCGATAAATCTACAGCTAAACAAAGTTCTAATAAGGCATCCCTAAAACCTTCTAGCTCTTCTATAGTGATGTTACGCATCATATATACAGTTAAAAATGATGCTATTTGACTAGGGTTATAATCACCTTTAGCAATATTGATTAGAATTTGCTTTGCATCATCTTTTTCAAGTATCTCGTGGTTAATGAGTCTGTTTAGAATTTTTTTCATGCGCAATACTTAAGCTTTTTATTTAATTTTGGTTGTGTAACCAATTTTTTAAGATTTGTTTCCCCATAGGAGTTAAAACAGATTCTGGATGAAACTGTACAGCTCTAACATCAAATTCTTTATGGCGTAATGACATTACCTGTTTATTTTCATCGAAAGAAGTGGCTTCTAAACATTCGGGCAAATCGGCATTTACCACCCAAGAATGATATCTACCTACTTCTAATTCATTAGGTAAATCCTTAAAAAGGTAGTCTTGTTTTGTAATCCCAATTGTAGTAGCTACGCCATGGTATACTTGCTCTAAATTTAAAATAGTGCCCCCATATACCTCTCCAATAGCTTGTTGCCCAAGGCAAACTCCTAAAATACTTTTGGTTGCCCCATACATTTCAATAATTTGTTTTAGTAAACCAGCTTCATCTGGTATACCAGGGCCTGGAGATAGCAGGATTTTATTATAATTAGCGACTTCTTCTAGGGTAATTTGGTCATTGCGTTTTACAACAACTTCGGCACCTAAATCTTCTAAATAATGAACCAAATTAAAAGTGAAGCTATCATAATTGTCTATAACTAGAATGGGAACCCCATCTGGTTTTCCCGAAGGAGAAGAATATTTACTCTTGTGTTTTATTGATATCATTTTATCTTTAATGTTTAGGGGTTTAAATAGTCTCAGCAATTTCTAGGGCTTTTGTTAAAGCCCCTAGTTTGTTATAGGTTTCTTGTAGTTCGTCATTCGCATTAGAAGCAGCAACCAATCCAGCCCCTGCTTGATAATGTAGCTGGTGATTTTTACTTAAAAAAGTTCTAATCATTATGGCATGATTGAAATTTCCTTTAAAATCCATAAAACCTATGGCGCCACCATAATAGCCTCTACTTGTTTTTTCATATTTTTCTATGAGCTGCATAGCTTTATGCTTTGGTGCACCGCTTAATGTGCCAGCAGGAAAAGTGTCTGCAACAATTTTTAATGTTGATACAGATGGCTTTTTTATCCCTGTAACTTTTGATACAAGATGTATTACGTGTGAAAAATATTGTACCTCGCGATAGTTCTCTACATTGACTAATTTTCCGTTTCTACTTAAATCATTTCTAGCTAAATCTACCAGCATTACATGCTCACTAATTTCTTTGTCGTCTTGCGCTAGTTTTTTAGCTAATTCTGCATCTTTTTCATCATTACCTGTTCTTTTATAAGTGCCTGCAATAGGGTGAATTTCTGCCTTGCCATCTTTTACAACCAATTGTGCCTCTGGAGAGCTACCAAAGATTTTAAAATCGCCATAGTCAAAGAAAAATAAATAAGGCGATGGGTTTATAGAACGTAAAGCACGGTAAGCATTAAACTCGTCACCCTTAAAGCCTTGAGAAAATCTTCTGGATAGTACCAATTGAAAAACATCGCCTCTTTGGCAGTGTTTTTTTGCGATAGCAACTTGCTCTTTATAAGCCTCGTCTTCTAAATTGGTTTTTACTGGCCCTTCTTTTGAGAAATTATAAGTAGCAAAACTTTTTACTTTAAGTACCTGTTCTAGTTCAGAAATATTATTATTAGAGTCATAACAATGTGCAAAAAGGTAGGCTTCGTTTTTAAAATGATTTATAGCAATTATATTTTGATAAACTGCATAATAAATATCTGGAATTGCAACGGAATCTTCTTTTTTAGAAATCTTAATATTTTCAAAATAACGAACGGCATCATAAGACATAAAACCAAATAAACCATTGGTGATAAATTTGAATTCGTGATTTTCAACAGCAAATTGTTTGCTAAAAGCATCAATTTCATCAGCAACTAGTATATCATTAGTGATTTTTACTTCTTCTATTGTTCCATCAGGAAAATTTTTAATAATAACTTCATTTTCAACCTTAATAGAAGCGATAGGGTTGCAGCAGATGTATGAAAAGCTATTATCGTTAGCATGGTAATCACTACTTTCTAGTAAAAGGCTATTGGGGAATTTGTCCCTAATTTTTAGATAGACGCTTACGGGAGTAATGGTGTCTGCTAGAATTTTTTTGTAATGCGTTTTTAGTTTAAATGCCATTGTAAATTGTATAAATAAAAAAAGGCTTGTCGTGATGACAAGCCTTTGTATATATTAAATAGGGACTAGTTCACGATTGTCGTCGTAAATTATTCCACCACCAGATGTTGTTTATTATTTTCATTGGGTCAAATATAGAAATGTATTTTAAACTATCAAATAAAGTTTTGTTATAAAAAAATATCCCGCCTATTGGCAGGATATTTTAATTCTTTATTGACAGTGGTTTTAGAATTCTAAATCGGCGACAATATCAAACTCATCGTAGATAGCTTTATCAGCTGCAGCACCTATTAGAGTTGAACCATACTTTATATTGTATGCAGTTCTATCTATTTTAAGTGAAGCTGTTGCTTTGCTACCATAAACAGAAATATCAAAAGTTACAGGCTTTGTAATGCCTTTAACTGTTAAATCACCAGTTACTTCGTAAGAATTCTTTCCAGAAGCTTTTACACTAGTAAATTTTAATTTAGAAGTTGGGTTGCTAGCAGTTCCAAAAAAGTCGTCCGAATGTAAATGACCATCTAATTTATTTTTTGCGCCACCTTCTAAATCAGTAGTGTTTATGCTTGTCATATCTATTACAAACTCACCACCAGTAAGCTTGGTGCCATCAAATTCTAACATGCCAGACTTAATATTAATAGTACCTGTATGTGAACCAGTTACTTTATAGGCTTTCCAAGTTACGTTACTTTTCTCTGCGTTTATTTCTTTTTTCTCTCCGTCTATAGGATTAGCAAGTGCAGATGCGCTAAATAATACGGTTAATGCTAAAGTTAAAATACTTTTTTTCATGATTTTTAAAATTAATTTTTAATGATTCTCGTTTTTAATAATTATAAATAGGTAAATAAATTTTCTTTTGATTTACGAACCTTGGCGTAATGTTGCGTTTGGTCTTCTTTTGAGCGATACCCCATAGGTAATACAACAGCAGCTGTAAGTTCTTTTTCGTTAAGCTTTAAAATAGTATTGTATTTATCTGCTTCAAAGCCTTCTATAGGGCAAGTGTCTATTTTTAGTTCTGCCGCTGCCTGAATTAAATTGCCTAAAGCAATATAGGTCTGTTTTGCAGCCCAAGTACTTTTAATGTTGGCAGGTAAATCTAATAATTTAGATTTCATAAAATCGCTATACTCATTTAAGTTTTCTAATGGAATGTTCCTTGTTATTGAGACATTAGTCAAGTAGTCTTCTATAAGCTTACTATCGAAATTAGTTTGATTTGCAAAAACAATTAAATGTGAAGCATCAGTTATTTGAGATTGCCCCCAAGAAACCTGTTTTAATTGCTCTCTAATCTCTTTATTGGTTATAATAAGAATATGATAAGGTTGTAGACCATAAGAAGATGCACTTAATTGAACACTTTCCATAAGTTGTTCAAAGTCAGAATCAGCTATTTTTTTAGTGCTGTCAAATTTTTTAGTGGCGTAACGCCATGTTCTATTTTCTATAACAGTATTCATTAAAACTTGTCTAATAACTGGTTTAATTCTTCTAATTCTTGCTTTGTAAAATTTTCTAAGATTTTCGTTTCGGCTGTCTTTATAGCCTTACTCATTTCTTTTAAAAAACAATCTCCCTTTGGAGTGATACTTATTTCTATTTTTCTTCTGTTGGTAGGACAAGTTCTTTTATTGACAAAGGTTTTGCCTATAAGCTTATCTACTAATCGTGTGGTATTACTCATTTTGGTGACCATACGCTCATTTAATGTACATAGATTTGCTGGTATACCATTTTGTCCTTTTAAAATTCTTAAAACGTTAAACTGTTGTAGCGATACATCAAAAGGTTTTAATGCGTTATTCATTGCCTCATTTAGTTTACTATTTACTAACGATAAGTGAATTATCGTTCTAGTATCAAGAGACATTTTCTTTTTAGTTTTAATACTACTTTCTACATTCATGTAGCTACAACAATTGTATATACAAATATAGATACATTGTATTTAAATTTTATAATTTGATGTAGCTAATTTTGTGTTAAAACAATACTATTCTTTTTGGCAATACTCCTTTTAAAAGTTTAGATTTACGCTTTAATTAGCAGATTTTAAAAATTTAAAAATGGATTTAACGCAAGAAGACTGGGCAGCGCAGCTTAAAGATGATGACAATGCATTTATTTTAGATGTACGAACCGCTGATGAAGTAGAAGAAGGAAGTATACCTAATGCTACAAATATTGATATTTACTTAGGGCAAGAGTTTTTAGATCAAATAGCAAAATTAGATAAGACCAAGAATTTTTATGTGTATTGCCGTTCTGGGAATAGAAGTGGACAAGCATGTGCTTTAATGAATAACCTGGGAATTGAGAATGCATATAATTTAGAAGGTGGTTTTATGAATTGGGAGGGAGAAGTACAATAATATCCATTATTTAATAATCGCTACAAGAAAGCATGCGTGAAGACTTTCTTCATTTTATTTGGAAAACTAAAAGATTGCCATTGGATACGCTTGTTGCAAGTAATGGGCAAAAGATTTTAGTGCATGATTTTGGGCAACACAACCATAATTCTGGACCAGATTTTTTTAATGCTAAACTAGAGATTAATGGCCAACTCTGGGCTGGTAATGTAGAAATGCATTTAAAAGCTTCTGATTGGTATACCCATGGGCACGAAACAGACACTAATTACAACAATGTAATTCTTCATGTAGTTTGGGAAGATGATGTTTCTGTTTTTAGAAAAGATAAAACAGAAATACCTACCCTAGAATTAAAAAACAGTATTCCGCACTCTTTAATAACAGCACACAATAAACTTCTAGAGAATTCAAAAAGAAAATTTATTAATTGCGAGAATGATATTGCTAGTGTTAATGAATTTGTAATAGATAGTTTTTTAGAGAGACTATTTATAGAGCGTTTAGAACAAAAAGCTGAGCTTATTTTCGACTTATTAAAAGAAGCAAATAACGATTGGGAACAAGTTCTTTTTTCTATGTTGCTCAAAAATTTTGGTTCTAAAATAAATGGAGCTTCTTTTTTGAGTATTTCTAAATCGTTACATTTTTCTACTGTAAGAAAACTGCAAAACAATTTATTTGCATTAGAAAGTGTTTTAATGGGTATGGCGGGTCTTTTAGAAAGTGATGAAATTCTTGATGCCTATTATATAGAATTACAAAAGGAATATACTTTTCAAAAGCATAAATTTAATTTAAACCCATCTGGAGTGCAGAAACCAGACTTTTTTGGGTTAAGGCCTAATAATTTCCCTACAATACGGCTTTCTCAATTTGCAGATGTATACTGTAAAAACAAGAATTTATTTAGTAATCTAATGAGAACTAATAGCTTAGAAGATTATTACAACATCTTTAATGCAGCAGTAAGTGACTATTGGCAAAATCACTTTACATTTAAAAAAGAATCTAAGCCTTCTAGAAAAAGAATTACTAAAAATATGGTGGATCTAATTTTAATAAATACTGTTGTGCCTATAAAGTTCGCTTGTTTTAGAAGTTTCGGAAAGGACGTTACTTCAGAATTAATAGCTTTAATGACAGCCATAGGACCAGAAAAAAATAGTATTATCTCTAAGTTTAACGCCCTTAATAAAAAATCTGCTAATGCTTTTCAAAGTCAAGCAAAATTGCAGTTGTACAATAACTATTGTTCTTTAAACCATTGTTTAAAATGCGCAGTTGGCAACTCGCTTTTAAATAGAAATAGTTAAATTTAAACATGCGTTGGACATATAATTTGTTGTATTACTTTCAAAAGCGGGGATTCGAGGTCTGTCGTAGAATAGCAGAACGACTAGGGATACGAATACGAGTTGTTAGAACTAGCTTTATATATCTAACTTTTGCAACCTTAGGTTTTGGTTTTGCATTGTACTTATTTTTTGCCTTTTGGCTTAAAATTAAAGATTTGATATACACTAAGAGAACCTCTGTGTTCGATTTATAGCCTTTACTTTTGAATTAATGCTGGTTTAACAGTAGTAAAATTTGATTCTGTTATATTTTTTTAGATATTGTCAACTTAATAAACCAAAATTAATATAACCAAAATAGAAAATTATGAAGTATAGACTTCTTACAATTTTATCTTTATTATTACCATTATTTACGTTTGCACAAGAAGAAGTAGGCTTAGATCAAAAAATAGATCAAGCTTTTCAACCTGTGTCAGATTTCTTTTCAGCTATAATATTTTTTACACTTCCAATAGGTGGATATGATGTTCCTTTTGTTTTAATTCTTTTGGTGGCTAGTGCATTGTTTTTTACGATTTATTTTGGCTTTCCGAATATTAGATATTTTGGAAAAGCAATAAATACAGTAAGGGGTAAGTATGATGCTGTAGAAGCTCCAGGAAATTATGGAGTTGAAAAAACAGAAATGGCTATTGATGGAGATATACCAGATACTATAAGAGATGAAAGTGAAGAAGGTGAAGTGAGCCATTTTCAAGCCTTAGCAACAGCAGTTTCCGGTACAGTTGGTAACGGTAACATTGCAGGTGTTGCTTTAGCAATTGCCTTAGGAGGTCCAGGTGCTACATTTTGGATGATTATTTGTGGTTTTCTAGGTATGTCGACAAAATTTGTAGAATGTACCTTAGGAGTTCAGTATAGAGATGTTGGTGAAGATGGTACTGTGTACGGTGGACCAATGTATTATATAAGCAAAGGACTTAAAGAAAAAGGATTTACAACAATTGGTAAAGTGGCTGCTGTAATTTTTGCCATCTTTTGTATTGGTGGTTCTTTTGGTGGTGGTAATGCGGCACAATCTAACCAAGCAACAATAGTATTAAAAGATTTAATGGGCTTAGAAAGTACTAGTGCGGGAGCAATTATAGGTCTTGTTTTAGCTATTTTGGTTGGCATTATTATTATTGGTGGTATTAAAAGAATAGCTTCTGTTACTGAAAAAGTAGTTCCTTTTATGGCATTAATGTATTTAATAGCTTGCCTTTATATAATACTAAGTAACTTTTCTTTTATTGACGATGCTATTGGTTTAATAATATCTGAAGCGTTTAGTCCTACTGCAATTGGTGTAGGAAGTATAATAGGTGTTTTGTTAGTAGGTTTTAAACGTGCAGCATTCTCAAATGAGGCAGGAGCAGGATCAGCATCAATAGCTCACTCTGCTGTTAAAACTAAATATTCTGCTAGTGAGGGTATGGTAGCCTTATTAGAACCTTTTATAGATACGGTTGTAATATGTACAATGACAGCTTTAGTAATTATCATTTTTAATTTTGGAGGTGCTTTTGAATATGGAGGAGATGGAAGTGGTTCTGTTTTAATTGATGGTATTTCTTATGAAGGAGCTGGTATAACGTCTCAAGCATTTGCAAAATACATACCTTTTTCTGATATTTTCCTTACGATAGCAGTTGTTCTTTTTGCTGTTTCTACTATGATTTCTTGGTCTTATTATGGTTTACAATCTTGGAAATATTTATTTGGTAGAGGTAAAACTGCAGACATTGTTTATAAGCTGCTTTTTTGCACTTTTATTGTTATTGGCGCCGCTGCCAGTATGAAATCAATTTGGGATTTTTCTGATGCAATGATATTTGCAATGGTATTTCCTAATATGATAGGTTTATTCTTTTTATACCCAGTAGTTAAAAAGCAATTGAATAGATATCTTGAAGCAATAAAATTAACAAAAGCATAATTTTGACTTTTAATGAATTTCAAATCCCACTTCAAGTTCAATAAACAAGAACAAAGTGGGATTTTCTTTTTATTAGTTATTATCATTTTACTACAAGGAGCTTTTTTCTATATAAAATTAAGTCCGTTTGATAAGGCAAATAAAAAAATAGCTGTTAATGCATTTGAGCAAAGAAAAATTGACAGTTTAAAAAAGCTATCGCAACTAAAAGACCTAGTTAAGTTATACCCTTTTAATCCAAATTTTATTACAGATTATAAAGGATATACTTTGGGAATGTCTGTTGAAGAAATAGATAGGCTTCATTCATTTAGGAGTCTAAATAAGTATGTAAATTCTAAAGAAGAATTTCAAAAAATAACTCAAGTTAGCGATTCTTTGCTGGCGGTTATTGCGCCTTATTTTAAATTTCCAGATTGGGTAACGAATAAAAAACAAACTACTAATACTTCCCTTAAAAAGTCAAATAAAAGCATCTCATTAAAAGATATAAACCAAGCTACTGCAAAAGACCTAAAAGCTATAAATGGTATTGGAGATAAGCTTTCGGCAAGAATACTAAAATTTAGAGATAGGCTTGGAGGTTTTCTGGTTAATGAACAACTCTATGATGTATATGGTTTAGAGCCTTTGGTAGTTGAAAGAATATTGATGAAATTTAATGTTATCAGTCCGCCAGAAATTGAAAAAATCAACATAAATACTGCTAGTGCTCAAGAAATAGGAAGTCTAGTTTATATTTCGTACAATATTGCAGCTAAAATTGTCAAGCTCAGAGAGCTTGAAGGGCCTATAAATTCTTTTGAAGAATTAACAAAAATTGAAGATTTTCCGTCAGAAAAACTAGATAGAATAGCATTATATTTGTCGTTATAAAAGAATAACGCATGAATGGTATGTACTTCACAGAAGAACATGAACTTTTTAGAGAAAGCCTAAAAGATTTTTTGCAAAAAGAAGTAGTTCCTCATATAGATAAATGGGAAGAAACGGGCACTATAGAACGGTTTATTTGGGAGAAATTTGGTGAGATGGGTTATTTTGGTTTAGCTACACCAGAAAACTACGAAGGCTTAGGTCTTGATTTATTTTATACAGTTATCTTTTTAGAAGAGCTTCAAAAAATAAATTCTGGCGGTTTTGCTGCTGCTATGTGGGCTCACGAATACTTAGCAATGACGCATTTAAACAAGAATGCAAATGACGCACAAAAGAAAGCGTATTTAATCCCTAGCGTTAATGGAGAAAAAATAGGATGTTTAGGTGTTACAGAGCCTTTTGGAGGTAGTGATGTTGCTGGTATGCGAACCACAGCAGAACGTAAAGGAGATAAGTATATCGTTAACGGCTCTAAAACTTTTATCACTAATGGTGTTTATGGTGACTACATTATACTAGCAGCTAAAACTGACCCTGCAGCTGGTAATAAAGGAATTAGCATGCTTATTGTCGATAGAAATAGCCCTGGGGTATCAGCGAGTAAATTAAATAAGTTAGGGTGGAGAGCATCTGATACTGCTGAGTTAGCATTTGATAATGTAGAAGTTAAGTCAGCAAATTTACTAGGTGAAGAAGGTAAAGGGTTTACTTATATTATGGAAGCTTTTGCCTTAGAACGTTTGGTTATGGCTGTAAATGCACATGCTAGAGCAGAATATGCTTTAGAATATACTTTGCAATATATGTCTGAAAGAGAAGCTTTTGGAAAGACCATAGATCGCTATCAAACTTTGCGACATCGTATCGTTGATTTACACGCCGATATGGAATTGTGTAAGCACTATAATTATGGAGTTGTAGCAATGCTAGATAAAGGCGAGTATGCTGTAAAAGAAGCAACGATTTCTAAATTAAAGTCTACCAAAATGGCAGACGATGTTGCTTATGACTGTCTCCAGTTTTTAGGAGGCTATGGCTATATAGAAGATTACCCAATGGCTAGACTGCTTAGAGATAGTAGGTTAGGACCTATTGGCGGAGGTACATCAGAGATTTTACGTGAGATTATCGCTAAAATTGTAATAGATAAGAAGGTGTATAAAGCCCCGAAAAAATAGAATTAGAAATATTTTTTAAATAAATCTTTTTTAGAAAGATATCATTTGTATATTTGCACTCCCGTTTATAAACGGGTAATAACTTAAAGAGAGGAGGTTGTAGCCAATGTTAATTATACCAGTAAAAGAAGGAGAAAATATCGATAGGGCTTTAAAGCGTTTCAAGCGAAAGTTTGATAAAACTGGCACAATGCGTCAATTACGCAAACGTCAACAGTTTACTAAACCTTCAGTTAAACGTAGAGCAGAAATCCAAAAGGCACAATATATTCAAGGTCTTAGAGATCAAGAAGAAATTTAAAGTCCTAAAAGATTCTAAATAAATAAAAACCCGTTCAGTAATGAATGGGTTTTTTTATGCAAAAAATTAAAAGCTTAAAATTGTAACTTTGAACTATGTCTATCAATGCTTTTATTGCATATTTATCTTTAGAAAAAAACTATTCCCCGCATACCGTTTCTGCGTACAAAAAGGATATTCAGGAATTTAAAGATTTTACTTCTAAGGAATATGATTTTAATACTGTTGATCAAGTAGACTATTCTATAATAAGAAGTTGGATTGTAGTATTAGTCGATGGTGGTATTGCTAATAGAACGGTCAATAGAAAAATAGCTTCTTTAAAGGCATATTATAAGTTTCTTCAAAAAGCAGAGCTTATAGCTAAAAACCCCTTAGCTAAACATAAAGCATTAAAGACTAAAAAAAAATTAGAAGTTCCTTTTTCAGAAATGGAAATGGATAAAATATTAAAACAGATTCCTTTTGAGAACGATTTTGAAGGTGCAAGAGACAAACTAATAATAGAGCTTTTATATGCTACAGGTATTCGTAGAACGGAACTTATAAACATAAAACTAAAAGATTTTAATGGGGATAGAACCTCGCTAAAGGTGCTGGGAAAAAGAAATAAAGAGCGCATTCTCCCTTTAGTATCTTCTTTAACACCATTACTGTCATCTTATTTAAGCCACCGTTCTATGCTTAAAGTTATAGATGATAATGATACACTTTTGTTAACAAAATCTGGTCAGAAAATATATGAAACTCTTGTATATAGGGTTATAAATAAGTACCTTAGTATGGTTAGCCCTAAGGTAAAAAAGAGTCCACATATTCTTAGACATACCTTTGCTACGCATTTATTAAACAACGGGGCTGACTTAAACGCTGTGAAAGAGTTGTTAGGGCATTCAAGCTTAGCATCTACGCAAGTATATACGCACAATAGTATAGCCGAATTAAAAAAGGTATATGCTAAGGCCCATCCTAGAAACAAAGATTAATTCTTTGTTATTGTTTAATCTAGTCTGTTTCCTCAATAGACTTAAAAACTTTTTTTATGAATGTAAACACACAATCCGTAAATTTTGATGCCGATGTAAAGCTTATAAATTTTATTCAAACAAGAATGGATAAAGTAGAATTGTTTTACGATAGGGTAATTAGTTCAGACGTTTATCTTAAAGTAGAGAATACCAGTGCTAAAGAAAATAAGGTGGTTGAGGTTAAAGTAAATATTCCTCGCGATAAGTTTGTTGTAAAAAAACAATGCAAATCATTTGAAGAGGCTATAGATTCTGCATGTAGTTCAGTAGAAAGGAAGTTGGTAAAAAAGAAAGAAAAAATGAGGATATAGGTTTAATTAAAAATTTACATATTTTGTTTTGATTAAATAAAAATATATATACATTTGCAGTCCGTTAGAAATAACGGGCTTTTTTGTGTTAAAAAGAGGCTGAAATGCCGATGTAGCTCAGCTGGCTAGAGCAGCTGATTTGTAATCAGCAGGTCGTGGGTTCGAGTCCCTCCATCGGCTCTTTAAATATTGAATTAAGTAAAGGGGAGATACTCAAGCGGCCAACGAGGGCAGACTGTAAATCTGCTGACTACGTCTTCGCAGGTTCGAATCCTGCTCTCCCCACA
>CAZLUS010000057.1:0-14298 GCA_964562775.1 uncultured Flavobacteriaceae bacterium
CCTAGTTACATATCACCAATATCCAAAATTTGAAGAGTTAGTTATTTTCCATAAAGAAATTAGGTGGCTAAAGGATATTTCTCTTAATCAAGGTTACCTGAAACGACAGGTTAAACCTCCAGCAAACCTTATCAACGGGTAGTATAAAAGCCATGATGGTATTGGTATCTTCTTTTATCCGTTTCAATTATAAATTAACATACAAAAACAGTCCATACATAAAGGCAACTGCCGAGGAATGCAAATGAGTTTTTATTCCCGATAGTTAATGCCTATGGCGGTTATTAATATTATTTGATAAGGCATCTTATGGTATTTGATGCTAAAAATTTGCTAATGAAAAATTATATATTTATTCTATTATTTATTTTAATAGGAAATGCAACTTATGCACATGATTTAAAAGGAACCATAGTTGATGAAACAGAAGTTCCCATAGCAAGTGTATCAATTGTTAATCAAACAACAAGAGGATATGCTTTCTCAAATGTATCTGGTTATTTTGAGCTAGATGATATCTCTGTAGGAGACATAATTATAATTAATAGTCTTGGTTATAAAAGCGAGCAACTGACAATTACAGAAAGTCAATTGAGCGCTACTATTAAAATTGTATTATTACAAGAGGCTATTTCGTTAGACCATGTTACACTTGTTTCCAAAGTAGATGCTTTAACCGAGTTAGTTAATGTAGATGTAAAGGTAAACCCTGTAAAATCTTCCCAAGAGATATTGCGTAAAGTTCCAGGTCTTATTATAGGGCAGCATGCTGGAGGTGGCAAAGCAGAACAAATTTTCTTACGTGGTTTTGATGTGGATCACGGTACTGATATAGCCATAAATGTAGATGGTTTACCTGTTAATTTACCCTCTCATGCACATGGACAGGGTTATGCGGATTTACACTTTTTAATACCCGAAACCATAGACAATGTCGATTTTGGTAAAGGACCATATTATGCCAATAAAGGAAATTTTAATACGGCTGGTTATATTGATTTAAATATTAAAGATAAAATAGATAATAGTTCTATTTCTGTTGAAGTAGGTGAGTTTAACACATTAAGAGCAGTAGGTCTTTTAAAAGTATCTGAAGGGGAATATAGCAATGCTTATATAGCCTCAGAAGCTGTTTTAACTGATGGAGTTTTTGATGCCTCCCAGAACTTTAATCGTTTAAATATCTTAGGACGTTATAACTACAATAATTTTGAAGATGAAGAATTAACCTTGTCTATTTCGCATTTTCAGAGTCGTTGGGATGCTTCTGGACAAATTCCACAAAGAGCTGTTGATCAAGGACTCATCACTAGATTTGGAGCTATTGATAGCACGGAAGGAGGTAATACAAGTCGTTCCAATATTTGGTTGAAGCATTTAAAGCAGTTAGATGAACACCAGAGTATTCGCACTAAAGCCTTTGTTTCTAGATACGATTTTGAGCTATTTTCAAACTTCACTTTCTTTTTAAACAACCCCATAGACGGAGACCAGATACAACAAGTTGAAACTAGAACTATTATTGGCGCAGAAACCATATATGATATAAATTTTCATACGAAAAACCATGATGTTCAATTGAGTTTCGAAAGCGGTTTGGGCTTTCGTTATGATGATAATGACGATGTACAACTTTCCCGCACTAGAAATAGGAGAGAAATTTTAGAACGTCTGGCTTTTGGCGATGTAGATGAATTTAATGGGTATGGTTTTGCTAGTTTAAGATATAAGACTCAAAAGTGGAGTTTAATACCAGGGGTACGTTTAGATTATTTCAATTTTGGTTACACAGATTTTCTTCAACCTACTTTTTCTAGCAGACAAGAAACTGACCTTATTATTAGTCCAAAATTTAATGCTATTTATACTCCAAATAACGAATTTCAACTATATTTTAAATCAGGATTTGGTTTTCACTCAAACGATAGTCGTGTAGTAAATGACCCTACAGCAACAGAAGATACATTGCCTTCGGCTTTTGGTGCAGATTTAGGAACTGTGTTTAAGCCTTCTAATAGATTGATTATAAATGCAGCGATATGGGGACTTGGATTGCAGCAAGAATTTGTTTACGTAGGTGATGAAGCTATTGTGGAACCGAGTGGTAGATCTAGAAGGTTTGGAACAGACTTTGGATTTAGATATCAATTTAACGATTGGTTGTTTGCTAATGCAGATATCAATTACACCTTGGCACGTAGTGTAGAGGAACCAGATGGGGAAGATTTTATTCCTCTTGCTCCAGATTTGACTTCTAGTGGAGGACTTACAGTAAGAAACCTTGGGAAATTTTCAGGTGGTATAAGCTATCGCTACGTAGATGATAGACCTGCCAATGAAGATAATTCGATAGAAGCAATAGGTTATTTTGTAACCGATATGAATATAAATTTTAATTTTACTAAAAACTGGTCTGCCGGAATTATTATTGAAAACCTATTTGACGTAGAATGGAACGAAACGCAGTTTGCTACTGAAACTAGGCTAAGAAATGAAGCTCTTCCTGTTGAAGAGATTACGTTTACTCCAGGAACACCATTTTTTATAAGAGGAAAACTAAATGTTAGATTCTGATTTAAATTCATAACAGATATCTATGTAAAGTATTCTTAAATCTATGAGGACTTTTATTTTTATGATTAAAACAGAATATATAATTTTTAGAGTTTTTTTCAAATACTATTTTTAGACTTAAATAGTAAGAGATAGCCTTAATACATGAGCAACTACCATATCAAACATTTAGAAGAATATTTTCAGGTGTATCGTAAATCAGTTAACATTGCATAAGAGTATTTAAATTCTTATCAATATAAATATGCAAGACCCATTGGTGTTTTACAAGGCACAGCTTTCTAAGCTTAAAATTGCAATAAAGGAAGATAAGAAGATACTTAATTTATTAAGTTTTTTAAGGCTTTTGGTCTTTATAGGTACGGGACTACTGTTATATTTCTTTTTTAATTCCTCTAGAATAGCTACAGTAATAGCTATTATTGGGATTATAGTATTTATAAGTTTACTTAAAGCCTATATCGCAAGAAAAACCAGTTATGAGTTACATAAAGAACTTAAAGCTATTAATGAAGAAGAAATAGCGATAGCAGAAGGCAACTATTTAAATCGTGATGAAGGTTCAGAATTCATAGACTCCAAGCATTTTTTTAGCTCCGATATAGATTTGTTTGGGAAAGGCTCCCTTTTTCAATATATAAATAGAACAGGCCTTAAAGAAGGCAGTGAAAATTTAGCTAGTTTATTGACTTCTAATCGTATTACAGAGATAGAAGCGCAACAAAACGCAATACAAGAATTAGCTAAAATGCCAGATTGGCGACAAAAGTATACTGCTATTGCCCGTATGCTTAACTCAAGAACTTCAAACGCTTCTATAACAACATGGCTTAAAGAGTACCAGGCATTTATACCGCCTTATTTTAAATGGATTCAACTTGTTTTTTCAATAGTTTCTATAGCCCTTTTTGCGGCTTTGTTTTTTAAATTTATTGGCTTTATACCATTATTAATATGGTTTTTGGTAGGTATGCTGCTTACAGGGTATTATGTTAAAAGAGTCTCTAAACTAAGTGCTATTACCAATAGAATAAAAGAAACCATACAGCAGTACGCACTTTTATTGCAGGAAATAGAAGTTACAACATTTCAATCAACCCTTTTACAAAAAGAGAAAGCTACTATTGAATCTGAAAAGCACAAAGCCTCAGAAATTTTTAAAATCTTCTCTAAGCATCTAGATGCACTAGATAATAGGAATAATATTTTTGTTGCTTTTTTAGGAAACGGATTCTTTTTATGGGATATCTACTACACTTTAAAAATTGAGCATTGGATTGTAACAAACAAAGACTTGGTAAGTCAGTGGTTCGAGGCTGTTGCTTTTTTTGATAGTTTTAATTCCTTAGCCACTTTTGCGTATAACCATCCCACGTTTACCTACCCAAGCATAGTAAAAGAGGGACAACAGCAAATAAATGCGAAATCTTTAGGACATCCTTTAATTAAACCAGAGCAACGTATTGCTAGTGATTTAGTTTTTGATAGCTCCAATTTTTTTATTGTTACTGGAGCAAATATGGCAGGTAAGAGTACTTTTTTAAGAACAGTGTCTTTTTATATTGTTATGGCTAACACAGGATTGCCAGTTTGTGCAAGTCAGAGTTCTTATAAGCCTATTAAGTTAATAACCAGTATGCGAACTACAGATTCACTTACCGATAATAGCTCCTATTTTTTTGCGGAACTTACACGCCTACAATTTGTTATAGAACATTTGAAAGAAGGCAACTACTTGGTTATTTTAGATGAGATTTTAAAAGGCACCAATAGTGTTGATAAGGCAGAAGGGTCTAAGAAATTGATAGAAAAGTTAGTAAAAATGAATGTTTCTGGCATTATAGCTACACATGATTTAAGTTTATGTGAAATTGCGGATGATTTAAAAGAGGTAAAAAATTTCTTTTTTGAAACAGAAATTAAAAATGATGAGCTTTATTTTGACTATTTGCTTAAAGAAGGGGTATGTAAGAATATGAATGCCTCTTTTTTACTTAAAAAAATGGAGATTACTTAGTATAGTAGCCCTGTGTTAGATTAAAAATAAAAAGACCATCAAATTTGATGGTCTTTTTTTGTAGCGAGAGGGGGACTTGAACCCCCGACCTCAGGGTTATGAATCCTGCGCTCTAACCGCCTGAGCTACCTCGCCATTTTGGTAATAAACGGCTGCAAATATATATCTAATTTTTGGCGCAATCAAAATTCATAATTAATTTATTATTTGAAATATATTTTTCTATATTACCGACTTATAATTGAAAATAAAAAAACGACATATAGCATGAGTGATAAAGTAAAATTTGAAATTGAGTTTGTTATACAATCCTCACCTCAAATGCTGTACCAATACATATCAACACCTTCTGGACTTTCAGAATGGTTTGCAGACAATGTAAATTCTAGAGGAGAACTTTTTGCTTTTATTTGGGATGGAGCAGAAGAAGGCGCTAAACTATTAAAAAAGAAAAGTAATGAGTTTGTAAAGTTTGCATGGGAAGACAATGACGACGACGTCTATTTTGAAATGCGAATTATAGTTGACGAAATTACCAAAGACGTTTCTTTATTTATATTAGATTTTGCTGAAGAAGATGAAATGGATGAAGCCAAAATGTTCTGGGAAAATCAAATTTCAGATTTAAAGCATGTGCTGGGTTCTAAATAGATAAATCTATATTTGATATATGTATCTTTGGGCTTGATTTTTTCAAGCCTTTTTTATGATCAATTTTAACGGTAAGATAGTTTCTTCTAAGGATACTTTTTTTAATCATAACAATCGCGGTTTTAAATATGGTGACGCTTTGTTTGAGACAGTCCGCATTGTAAATGGTAAGCTTCTTTTTTGGGAAGACCATTATTTTAGATTAATGTCTAGTATGCGTATTCTTAGAATGGAAATTCCAATGGAGTTTACGATGGAGTTTTTAGAGGAAGCGTTTTTAAAAACAATAACGGCAAACTCATATAACGACAAAGCTGTTAGAGCAAGATTAACGGTCTATAGAAACGATGGTGGTAATTACACCCCTACTACCAATACTATTTCATTTGTTATAAGCACAGCGCTTATAGACACCCCTTTTTATACACTAGATACTACTTTTTATGAGGTCGAATTATTTAAAGACTTTTATGTAAATGCAGATATGCTTTCTAACCTAAAAACTACTAATAAAGTATTACATACGGTTGCAGGTATATATGCAAAAGAAAATGGGTATAGTAATTGCTTATTGATAAACTCACAAAAACAAGTTGTTGAAGCTATTAATGGCAATCTATTTTTAGTTTCGGGTAAAACCATAAAAACGCCACCATTGTCCGATGGTTGTTTAGATGGTATTCTGCGTAAAAAACTAATAGAAATTATATCTAAATGGGAAGATTTTGACCTTTTGGAAACCTCTATATCTCCTTTTGAGCTTCAAAAAGCAGACGAATTATTTATTACAAATGCTATTATAGGAATTCAACCTATTAACAAATACCGCAAAAAAGAATATTCAGTAGAAGTAGCTAAAAGTTTATTGGGTAGAGTTAATGCTTTAGCTCGTTTAAGCTAGTTTAGTGTGGGGTTTTCTGGAGCGTTAGACCAAATAATATAATCACCACCCAATTCTACCATTTTTTCTCTCCAAAAAGCACTGTCAGATTTTCCAATAATATTGCTTTCGTATTCATTTTTTACAACAACCCAAGATTTAGAAGAAAGTTCTTGGTCTAATTGTAAAGAATCCCACCCAGAATAACCTAGAAAGAAGCGAATATCGTTTTCTGTAATGGTTTTAGAATTAATAAGTGCTATAGTTTTTTCAAAATCACCACCCCAATAAACACCATCAGAAATTTCTATACTGCCTTCTATGAGTTTTGGTGCTTTGTGAATAAAGTAAAGGTTGTCTTGTTCAACAGGGCCGCCATTAAATACTTTAAAAGGAATCTTAATTTCGGGTATTAAATCGCTAATATCATATTCTAAAGGTTTATTTAAAATAAACCCTATAGAACCTTCGCTATTATGTTCTGCTAATAATACTACAGAACGACTAAAAGAATGATCCCCTGTAATAGATGGTTCTGCTATTAATAGTTTTCCTTTTTTAGGTTTTAAACTTACCATATGTAAACATTAGCTTTTTAAATGTAATATTTTAATTTATAAATTCAAAAAAAGCCTATAAACAATAAAAGCGCTCCATTTAAGAAGCGCTTTTAAAGTATCTTATAAATATAGATTTAGTTTACAGACTTTGCTAATTCAGCACCTGCCTTAAACTTCACAACATTTTTAGCTGCAATCTTAATAGTTTTCCCAGTTTGTGGGTTTCTACCATCTCTTGCATTTCTTCTAGAAACAGACCAAGATCCGAAACCTACTAAAGAAACTCTACCACCTTTTTTAAGAGACCCTTCAACGTTTCCTAAGAAAGATTCTAATGCTTTTTTAGCTGCTGCTTTTGTGATGCCAGCATCAGCTGCCATTGCGTCGATTAATTCTGTTTTGTTCATAATTGAATTAAATTAAATAATTGTTTAAATAATTTTTAAGCTTAAACAAATTTATACGGATTTGCTTGGGAAGCAAGTCAAATAAAGGGAAATAGAGGTTTTTGTTGATAACTCAAGGCGTTTGTTAATAAATGTGAGGTTTTTCTACATGATTCTTTAGCCTACTGATAGTGGGGCTTTAGCGAACATATGCTTTTTTTGACAGTTTTAAACCATTTATCACATCTTGAGTTTTCATTTTTCGCTTTCCTGGAAGTTGAATTTCTAAAAGATTAAGGTATCCATCTTTAACAGCTATTTTAATTGTCTTTTTAGTTGACATTACTTCTCCAATAGCATAAGAGTGTTTTTCATTTTCTATTTCCGTTTTATAAATCTTTAATTGTAACTCTTCATTATCATTATATAAGGTAGTCCAAGCTGTAGGGTAGGGGCTTAAACCTCTTATATGATTGTATATTACTGTTGAAGGCTTTGCCCAATCAATTTTGCAAGTATCCCTATTAATTTTATAAGCAGATTTTAAATCTTTGTTATCTGTCTGCTTTATTAGTGTAATAGTATCAGCTTTTATCTTTTCTACAGTTTTTAAGATAAGTGTAGCCCCTAAATCCATTAATTTATCGTGTAGTTCCCCTGCCGATTCGGTAGCACCTATTGTAGTGCTTTCTTGTAAGATGATTTCTCCCGTATCTATTTTCTCATCAATAAAAAAGGTAGTAACACCAGTTTTGGTTTCTCCATTAATGATTGCCCAGTTTATAGGTGCTGCACCACGGTATTGCGGTAAAAGAGATGCATGTAGATTAAAGGTTCCGTATTCTGGCATTTGCCAAACTACTTTCGGTAGCATCCTAAAGGCTACTACTACCTGTAAGTTAGCATTAAGCGCTTTTAATTCTGCTAAAAAAGTTTCCTTTTTTAAATTAGTAGGCTGTAAAACGGGGATATTTTTACTGCTAGCATATTCTTTAACAGCAGATGCTCTTAGTTTTCTACCTCTGCCAGCGGGTCTGTCAGGTGCAGTAATTACCCCAACTATAGTATAGTTATTAGATACAAGGCTTGCCAAGCCTGCTACAGCAAAATCTGGGGTCCCCATAAAAACAATTCGTAAATCGTTATTTTTTTCTTTCATATTGATTTTTAGGGTTTAAACTAATTAACTCATCTTCTAATAATTCCCGTATTGCAGAAAGTATAATAGTATCTTTTAATTGCAATTTTTCTATTAGTATTCTAGATGAGCAAGCTTCTGTCACCAGCAAATTTATAATTTTGTCTTTTACTTCTTGTACCGAAATACCTGTAACATCATTTACAGTACAAATATCACATATTCCACAAGGTTCTTTTACAGTTTCACCAAAGTAGGCTAATAGGTAATTACTTCTACATACTTTTTTATTAGTAACATAAGCAATCATTTTGTCAAGATTAGAGACCTTATTATTGTTTAAGGATTCTACAGTTCTCGCAAATACATTTATAGTTTTATCATCTTCTCTAGGCACTAGATAGGTTATTTCTATGTCATTAGAGCTAGTCACATAACTTATAATATTGTCTTTTTCTAGTTTTTTTAGAATAGTAGCGATTACAGTTTCCTTGGTATTGGTTTTTTTAGAAATTAAGAAAGGATTAATAACGGTTTCGTAATCGAATAAACCTCCATAGGTTCTTATAATAGATTGAATGATAGGAGCTATATTTTTATGCCGTTCTAAATAGGTGAATAATTCCTCTTTTTTAACAATGAATTGTATAGTTACTTTTTCTTGAAAATTTTCTGAAAGTGCTAAAACTGAATTTTGGTCTAAGACTCTAAGACCATTGTATACTAAAAGTGCATTGAGTTCATACTTACTACAAAAAGAATTGAAGTTTAAACTATATATTTCTCCGTTTCCTTCGCCATAAGCAATTTGTAGGTGGCTATTTAATCTTTTGTAAAGTAGTTTTATGAAGGTGACATTGGGCAATGATGCAATAAACTGTGTTTTAGCCAAGCCTTTATCTTCAGCATTATTTAAAATTAATGCTTTTGCAGGCTTTCCGTCTCTTCCAGCTCTTCCGGCTTCTTGAAAATAGTTCTCAATACTATCGGGAATATGATAATGAACTACAATTCGCACATTGGGGTTGTCAATGCCCATTCCAAAGGCATTAGTAGCAACCATAACTTTAGTTTTTCCTGCGAGCCAATCTGTAAGCTTTTGTTTTTTTTCTTTTTTTGTAATACCCCCATGAAAGTGGGTTGCGCTAATAGCATTATCTAAAAGTAATTTGCTTATTTCTTGCGTTTTTTTTCGGGTTCTTACATACACAATACTATTTCCTTCTAACTTTTGTAGTTGCTGTATAAGTTGATAGCGTTTATCTTCTGTAATTTTAACCTGAAAAGAAATGTTTTTGCGTTCAAAAGAATCTTTAGAAATAAGGACATTTTTTAATTCTAAATTTTGAATAATATCATCTGCTACAGTATTCGTCGCTGTTGCCGTTAATGCTATAATAGGTTTTTCTGGTGCTATAGTACGCAACACAGTACATTTAAGATATGCAGGTCTAAAATCATGCCCCCATTGAGAGATGCAGTGTGCCTCATCAATTGCAATAAGATTAATATTCATTTGTTGAATACGTTCTTGTATAAAGCTTTGTTGTAAGCGTTCTGGAGAGAGGTATAAAAACTTGTAGTTGCCATAGACACAATTATCTAATAAGTCATTTAAGTCATTAAATGAAATACCTCCAGTTAGCGCAATTGCTTTTATTCCTTTTTGTTTTAGTGTTTCAACCTGATTGTGAATTAAAGCAACAAGGGGAGAAACTACAATACATATTCCGTCTTGTTGTAGTGCAGGAATTTGATAACAAAGTGATTTTCCACCCCCAGTAGGCATTAAGGTTAAAACATCTCTGTTTTTTAGAACTTCAGAAATTATGTTTTCTTGAGCTCCTCTAAATGCGGTAAAACCCCAATATTTTTTAAGAATGGCTATAGAATCTTCTTGCACTAATTCAGTTTTAGTTGCTTTAAGATAAAAGAAATACGCTTGTTAACAGAAATTTTTGGAACAGAAATAGGAGTATAGCCCAAAGCGGTATAGGTATGTACTAGATTTTTGTGCAAACTTTCTGCTTCGGCAAAAGTTTCTAAGCGTTCATTATCAGCTGTGTAGATTTCTTTCCACGGAGGCATAATAAAAACAAGATCATATCTATTTTGGTTGCATATAGTACTAAAATCACTTCCGTAGCTTTGTTTAAAGTAGTCCATATAGGCAAGAACATCTGGCAAGCCTCTATCAAAAAAGCTTATTTCAGCATTCAGTTTTTCGGCCTCTTTAAAATGATTTAAACGTCCTTGTAGTAATAACTGGTTAAATTTTAAGGGATCGTCTACAAAAGCTAATGGATTTGATACTGGAGTTTTTAAAGTCCCTTTCTCTTTGGCTTGAGCTGTCATTTCTCGTATAATCTCATGAAAACAGTGGTAGCCATTTTCTTCTAATCCATTTATTACAACAGTTTTTCCGGTACTTGGTGCTCCTGTGATTACTATTTTTTTAGAATTCAAAAGAAATTAATTAAGAATACAAAGTAATGAAATCAATAAGCAGGAAAAAAATTGAAAATGAACAGACTATATTTGCAAAAAAAAATTAATGGACAAGAAAAAACCGGAGGACTTTTACCTAAGGCTTAAAGAACAGCTTACAGAAACTAGTTCGTGGCCCTCTAAATATCTTTATAAATTTATAGTCCCATCAGATAAAGATAAGGTAGCTGCCATTATAGCTATTTTTAAAGATATTAAAGCTGAGGTTGATTCTAGACAATCAAAAAAAGGGACTTATACTAGTATTTCTATTGCTGCAACTATGAAAAACCCAGATGCGGTGATAGCAAAATATAAAGAAGTAGATAAGATAGATGGGGTTATTTCGCTTTAAAACCTTAAAAAATGCAATTTATTTCTTAATTTGCATCATATAACAGCGACTTCCTGTTAGTAATAATCATAAACTTTCCAGTTTGAATTTAGTAGAAAACTTAGAGTACAATACAGAACGTTCACATTTAATTATCCCAGAATATGGGCGTCACTTTCAAAAAATGGTAGACCATGCGGTCTCTATTGAAGATAGAGAAGAACGTAATAAAGTAGCAAAATCAATTATCGCTGTGATGGGTAATTTACAACCTCATTTACGCGATGTTCCAGATTTTCAGCATAAACTATGGGATCAACTATTTATTATGTCCGATTTTAAATTGGATGTTGAATCTCCATTTCCAATTACAACAAAAGAAGAGTTAAGACAAAGACCAGAACCACTTGAGTATCCGCAAAACCATCCTAAATACAGGTTTTATGGTAATAATATTAAGCGTATGGTTGATGTTGCCATTAGCTGGGAAAAAGGAGATTTAAGAGATGGTTTAGAGTATGCAATTGCTAACCATATGAAAAAATGCTACCTTAATTGGAACAAAGATACGGTAGAAGATGCTGCTATTTTTAAGCATTTACTAGAGCTTAGTGATGGTCAAATAGATTTAGCACCTAAAGGAGAAAGCTTAACAGAAAGTAATCAATTCTTAAAAAATAGAGTTCAAAAATCTACAAGGAGCTACAATAATTCTAATAATAAGAAGAACCACAGAAATAACAATAACCGAAACAAAAAAAGGTACTAATAGTATCACTTACTAGTGTAGATGGGAACATTTAGAATAGAAGGAGGTCACCAACTTAAAGGTGAAATTACACCTCAAGGTGCAAAAAATGAAGCACTTCAAATACTTTGCGCAGTTTTACTTACCGACGAAAAAATAACGATTAATAATATTCCTGATATTATTGATGTCAATAAACTTATTGCATTATTAGAAGATTTGGGTGTTAAGATTCAGAAAAAGGGTAAGGGCTCTTATACTTTTAAATCTGATGATATTAATCTTGATTATTTACAATCGGATCAATTTAAAAAAGACGGTAGGGGTCTTAGAGGTTCTATAATGTTAGTGGGTCCACTTCTTGGTCGCTTTGGTAAAGGATATATACCCAAGCCAGGGGGAGATAAGATAGGTAGAAGAAGATTAGATACTCATTTTGAGGGTTTTATAAAACTAGGCGCCAAATTTAGATATAATAAAGAAGAGTATTTCTATGGCGTAGAAGCAGAGAAACTAAAAGGGGCTTATATGCTTTTAGATGAAGCTTCAGTTACGGGTACTGCAAATATTGTAATGGCTGCGGTATTAGCAGAAGGTACAACTACAATTTATAATGCAGCCTGCGAGCCGTACTTGCAACAACTTTGCAAAATGTTGGTGCGTATGGGGGCAAAAATAAATGGTATTGGTTCTAATTTACTGACTATTGAAGGTGTTACTAAATTAGGAGGTACAGACCATACGATGCTACCAGATATGATAGAAATTGGTAGTTGGATTGGTCTTGCTGCCATGACAAAAAGTGAGCTTACTATTAAAAATGTTAGTTGGGATAATTTAGGACAAATACCAACAGCTTTTGAAAAACTTGGTGTTAAACTAGAAAGACATGGCGACGATATATATATTCCTAAGCATGAAAATGGTTATGAAGTTCAAAATTATATAGATGGCTCTATTCTTACTATTGCAGATGCACCTTGGCCTGGGTTGACACCAGATATATTGAGTATTCTTTTAGTAGTAGCTACCCAAGCAAAAGGTGAGGTAGTTATTCATCAAAAAATGTTTGAGAGTCGCCTTTTCTTTGTTGATAAGCTATTAGATATGGGTGCAAAAGTAATTTTATGTGATCCACATAGAGCGACAATTATAGGGCATGATTTTAACTCTACGCTTAAAGCTACCACTATGACTTCACCAGATATTAGAGCTGGTGTTTCCTTATTAATTGCGGCGCTTTCTGCAAAAGGGACTTCTACCATTCATAATATTGAACAAATAGATCGTGGTTATGAAAATATTGATGGTCGCTTAAGAGCAATAGGAGCTAAGATTGTTAGGATTTAATAATCTATTAAATCCATACTTGCCTTTTTCTAGTCTAAAGTTAAATTTAGTGCTTTTCAACTACAGCACCATCTGGGTATTTAGCAAAGCGTCCTTTTTCTTTTTCATGTACATTATCGGGGTAGGGCCAAGGCCAACCTCCAAATTGCGTAGAACGGTATTCCTGCATGGCTTGTTGTATTTCTTCTTCTGTATTCATAACAAAAGGGCCGTACTTAGCAACAGGTTCTGCGATAGGTTTCCCTTGTAATATTAAAAAACTGCCTTTATGAGTTCCAGTTTTTACGCGTGTTTCTTTTGAGCTGTCTAGTTCTACTCCAAAATTTGGTAATATTTTTTGGTTTTCAATTTCGCAAAAGTCACCATCATAAAAATAGAGCGTTCTAGAAACTTTGTTTACTGCTTTTGGTAACGAGTATTCGGTATCTGCATCAATATGTATATTCCATATTGCAACTTCATTTTCTTTGTCAGCAGCCCAAGAGTTGGGAGCAGGGTCATTCGCTTTAGTACCTTTATAATGACCAGCTATTACTTTTACAGTAGTATTTTTTTCTTTTATAATAGGAATATCTTCATGCCAAAGCATTTTAAAATGAGGGTCTACAAATTTGTCCTTTTTAGGAAGGTTTAACCAAATTTGAAATAGCTCTAAAGGGTTCCCTGCTTCATCATTAAGTAATGGAAACATTTCAGAATGTTGTACGCCACGACCAGCTGTCATCCATTGTACGTCGCCTTCTCCAAAACGCCCTGCAGCTCCTAAAGAATCAGAATGGTCACAAAAACCTTTATTTACTATTGTGATAGTTTCAAAACCGCGATGGGGATGATGTGGAAACCCCGGAATGGTACTACCGTGATACATACGCCATCCGTCCTTTACAATAAAATCATTCCCTAGAGTACGCCCTTCTAAAAGTGCTTGATCAGGCCCCATTTCTCCATTGCCTTTTGGGTAATGGTCTAAATGATACACACAAAAAAGAAAAGGATCTTGCGTTTGCCACGGAAAACCCAAAGGGAAAGTTTTTATTACCGAGTTGCTCATTTTAATCAAATATATTTATGCTTTTCAAAGGCACCTCCACATGCTCAATGAGAAAAAGAATAATTTTACTAACCACTAACCACTAACCACTAACCACTAACCACTAACCACTAACCACTAAC
>CAZLUS010000058.1:0-4533 GCA_964562775.1 uncultured Flavobacteriaceae bacterium
CATTGTTTCTATGATTGACAATACTTTTGCAAGTCCAATTAACCAAAATCCTATAGATTTTGGTATAGATGTAATACTGCATAGTGCTACTAAATATATGGGAGGTCATTCTGATATTTGTGCAGGTGCAGTAGCAGCTTCTAAAGCGCATATAGAAAGAATTTGGCAGTCTTCTATTTGTTTTGGAGGTAGTTTAAGTGACCAAACGGTATGGTTGTTAGAGCGTAGCCTTAAGACTATGGGCTTGCGTGTAAAAGCGCAAAATGAAAATGCCCTAAAGCTTTCAGAATTTTTAGAAAAACATAGGGATATTAATAGTGTGTATTACCCTGGTTTAGAATCGCACCCAGATTATCATATAGCAAAAAAGCAAATGCGAGGTTTTGGGGGAATGCTTTCTTTTGAGTTAAAGGAAGATATCAACCCATCGGCATTTTTAAAAGCATTACAATTAATAAAACCATCAATGAGTTTGGCTGGTGTAGAGAGCACTATGCTATTGCCAGTAGAAACATCACATGCTTTAATGAGTCCAGAGGATAGAAAAAAGCAAGGTATTAAAGATGGTTTAATACGATTTTCTGTAGGGATTGAAGAAATAGAAGATATAGTTGCCGATTTAGAACAGGCACTAGTTAAGGTTAAATCAAATTCAATTTTAGTATAATGAAATTAGATATTTTAGTATTTGGGGCACATCCTGATGATGCAGAACTAGGGGCAGGGGGTACTATAGCAAAAGAAATTGCTAATGGTAAAAAGCTTGGAATTGTAGATTTAACTAGAGGAGAATTAGGGACACGAGGTTCAGCAGAAATTAGAGATAAAGAAGCAAAGAAAGCAGGGAAAATACTTGGTATTGCAGTTAGAGAAAACTTAGGTTTTGCCGATGGCTTTTTTGTAAATGATAAAACACATCAATTAGAAATTATAAAAATGTTACGCAAATACCAGCCTGACACGGTACTTTGTAATGCAATTGATGACCGACATATAGACCATGGTAAAGGAAGTAAATTAGTAAGTGATGCCTGTTTTTTAAGTGGATTACTAAAAATTGAAACTGAGCTAGATGGCAAGTCGCAACAACAGTGGCGACCCAAAAAAGTATATCATTATATACAATGGAAAAATATAGTGCCTGATTTTGTGGTTGACATTTCTAAATTTATAGATAAAAAGGCTGAAGCCATTTTAGCCTATGATTCGCAATTTTTTGACCCTAATAGTAAAGAACCTGAGACCCCAATAAGCAGTAAGAATTTTATTGATAGTATTCATTATAGAGCTAGAGATTTAGGGCGTTTAGTTGGTGTAGATTATGCAGAAGGTTTTACCGTAGAACGTACCATAGCAATAAAAAATTTAGAGGACCTTATTTAATTTTGATTAGAGGCTAATATTATCAAACTTTTATTTTGAAGGATAGCACAAAAAAAATTACATTTGCAACCGTTTAAATGGTGGTTGTAGCTCAGCTGGTTAGAGCATCGGTTTGTGGTACCGAGGGTCGCCGGTTCGAACCCGGTCTTCCACCCTAAACAAAAAAGCCTCCTTATAAAGGAGGCTTTGTCTTTTTAAAGAGTTTTCTAAACTATTTAGAGGCTTTGTCAACTACTACTTTATTAGCTCTATTGGCTACTTCCCAAGCGGTATGAAAAACTAAGCGAGTTCTGTTTTCTAATAAATCGTAATTTATTTTATCAGGAGTATCACCAGGTTTGTGGTAATCAGCATGCGTTCCATTAAAATAAAAAATGATTGGAATATTGTTTTTAGCAAAATTGTAATGGTCACTTCTATAATAAAAACGATTTGGGTCATTTTCATCATTGTATTTATAATCCAACTCAATATTCGCGTATTTGGTGTTTATTTCTTCCGATAGGTTGTGTAGCTCTGTACTCAATTTATCTGAACCAATTAGGTAGATATAATTTCTATCACCTTCTCTATTAGGGTCTATACGCCCAATCATATCAATATTTAGGTTGGCAACCGTCTGATTTAGCGGATAAATAGGGTCATAATCTGTGTAGTATTTTGAACCTAAAAGACCTTTTTCTTCGCCAGTTACATGAAGAAAAACTACAGATCTTTTTGGTCCGTTACCTTCATTTGCAGCTTTTTTAAATGCTTCGGCAATTTCTAATAAGGCAACACTTCCAGAGCCATCATCATCAGCACCGTTATTTATTTGCCCGTCTCCGCTAATACCAATATGGTCTAAATGCGAAGAGATAATAAGGTATTCATTTGGCTTTTCCGTACCCTTAATTATCGCCGCTACATTTTCTGAATCAATTTTTTCATTGGCGCTTTCCACTTCCATTTTAAGGTTTATAGCCATAGTAGCCGGTGTATGGTCACTATCAATATTACTTTTTAATGCTTTTGCTGATTTTTCATTTAACATAACCATAAACTTCTCTGAAGCCTCAGCAGTTAAATTCATACGTCCCGAATTATTATTCTTGTTAACATCGAAGTAATTTTTAAAACGTGGAAAAACTTGAGCATCGTAATACAAGGCTCCTATAGCTCCCTTTTCAAAAGCAAGTGTCGTTTTCTTTCCTATAGCTTCAGAGACATTACTCCAAACTGATTTCTCTGCGGTACCAGAAATGGTATAAATACCATTGGCATCTATAGGCTCACCAGATTTTATAAGAACAACTTTTCCTGTTAAGTCTAAGCCTTTATAGTCTGAGTAACCCTCATCTTCAATGCCATAACCTAGATATACAATTTCGCTTGGATTACCTTTAGCAGCGGTAAATGTAAGTAGGTCTTCACCTAGTTCATAGGTTTCATTATTTATACTGATAGCGCCATTAGGGATTTTCCCAATTTCTAAAGGTACTTTTTGAAAATAGTCGCCATTGGTTTGAGCTGCAGGAATACCTAAAGCTTCATATTGTTTTTTTAGATATGCAATTGCTTTTTTCTGCCCTGGTTTACCAGTCTCACGACCTTCAAATTCATCAGAAGCATAAATATATAAATGTTCTTTAAGTTCATCTTGAGTGATAGTCGTCGCATAAGTAATAGGGTCTGCTACTTTAGCAACCTTATTGCTAACCGTTTTTTGTGAAGAATTACACGAAACCCCGATAACCATTACAATTAAAAGTAATTTTTTCATTTAAATTTATTTTATAGACACCAAAAGTAACAAAAGAATACCAAAAGAATAGCCTGAGGTTTATTTAAAGGCATTGTGTATCTTGGTGATAAATTTAAATAGTATAGAAATGCCAATCGAATGGGAAGGGGTAATGCCTGCTGTAACTACCAAATTCACTAAAGAGGACACTTTAGACTTAGATATGTTTGCAATTAACATAAAAGCTCAAATTGATGCGGGAGTTAATGGTATAGTCTTAGGTGGCACTTTAGGAGAAGCTAGTACTTTAAGAAAAGAAGAGAAGAAGTTATTGATAGAAAAGACTCTAGAAATTTCTAATAATAAGGTTCCAGTGATTATCAATATTGCCGAGCAATCTACTAAAGATGCCACACAAGCTGCTGAAGATGCAGCTAATTATGGTGCTGATGGAGTTATGATTTTGCCACCTATGCGTTATAAATCGACAGATTACGAAACGGTAAACTATTTTTCAACCATAGCAAAGAGTACCGATTTACCCATAATGATTTATAATAATCCGATTGACTATAAAATTGAAGTTACGTTAGATATGTTAGAAGAACTTAGCATTTTAAATAACATACAAGCTATAAAAGAATCTACAAGAGATATTTCTAATGTCACAAGAATAAAAAATAGATTTGGTAATCGTTTTAAAATACTTTGTGGAGTAGATACTTTAGCATTAGAGAGTATGCTTATGGGTGCAGAAGGTTGGGTTGCTGGTTTGGTATGTGCTTTCCCTAGAGAAACAGTAGCTATATATAAATTAGTTAAAGTAGGAAGAATACAAGAAGCTATAGAAATTTATAGATGGTTCTTACCATTGTTAGAATTAGATATTAATCCACAACTAGTACAAAATATAAAATTAGCAGAAGTTAGCACTGGTATAGGAACGGAATATGTAAGAGAGCCAAGACTACCTTTACAAGGAGTAGAAAGAAAGCGTGTACTTAGAATAATTGAAGAATCTTTAAAAACAAGACCTAAACTACCAGATTATAAATCATTATGATTAGAGGAAAAAACTATATCGGTAATACGCTTTCTAGTGAAGGGAGTAAAACATTTACAACTTTTAACCCAAAATTGAATAAAGAAAACAGTTGGGTTTTTTATGAGGCTACAGATAATGAAATAAATGAGGCACTAGCACTTGCAGAGGAAGCTTTTAAAATATATAAAAATACATCTGGAAAATCTAGAGCTAATTTCATAGAGAAAATAGCAGACGAGATAGAGGCTCTAGGAGATGAGCTAATAGCTGTTTATTGTCAAGAGACTGGCTTGCCAGAAGGACGAGCAAAAGGAGAACGAGCTAGAACAATAGGACAATTGAGGTCTTTTGCGAATTTAATAGCAGAAGAATCTTGGGCAGA
>CAZLUS010000058.1:4633-14229 GCA_964562775.1 uncultured Flavobacteriaceae bacterium
GCAGGTATGCCTAATGGTGTTTTTTCTAACCTAAACAGTAGTGGTATAGCACTAGGTGAAAAACTCGTAAGACATCCAAAAATTAAAGCTATTGGATTTACAGGTAGTATAAATGGCGGGAGAGCACTCTATAATATGGCAGCAGAGAGAGAAGAACCAATTCCGGTTTTTGCAGAGATGGGAAGCATTAATCCTGTTATACTATTACCCAAAGCCTTAAAGCAGAATAAGAAAAATTGGGCAAAAACATATGCCAACTCTATTGTCTTAGGAGCTGGACAATTTTGTACTAATCCAGGTTTACTCTTTGGTCTTAAAAGCCCAGAATTAGATAATTTTATAGAAGAGTTAGGACATGAGATTCTTAAAATAGAACCTTTTTGTATGCTCAATCCAAAAATCAAACAAAATTATATTCAAAATAATACTATCGTAAGTGAGCAAGAAGGGGTTCAAAAAGTTGTGAATGGGAAAATAGCTGAAGCTAATTATGCTAACCATACCATAACTACTGTCTCTGGAAAAGAATTTATAGCTAATAAGAGATTACAAACAGAAGTTTTTGGTCCATTCTCTATGGTAGTCCAGTGTAAGAATAAAATAGAATTAGAAAGCACTATAGCAAGTATTGAAGGGCAATTAACAGGAACAATAATTTCTGAAGAAAATGAGGCTTTAAATTATACAGCGACAATCGATATCTTAAAAAGTAAAGTTGGGAGATTAATATTTAATGGAGTACCTACTGGGGTTGAAGTATGCGCTGCAATGCAGCACGGAGGACCTTATCCTGCCTCTACAGATAGTAGGTTTGGAGCTGTTGGTATAAATGCTATTAAAAGATGGGTAAGACCTGTTAGTTTTCAAGATTGGCCAAATGAACTTTTACCTAATGAATTGAAGGACGAAAATCCTCTTAAAATCACTAGAATAGTTAATGGTGATTTTTCAAAAGATATTATAAAAAGATAAATTAAATGGCAGTCCATAAATTTAAATGCATTGATGCGCATACCTGCGGAAACCCTGTTAGATTAGTAATTGAAGGTGGTCCAGAATTAGAAGGGGATACTATGAATGCAAAAAGGCTCCATTTTTTAAAAGAGTTTGATTGGGTTAGAACAGGGCTTATGTTTGAACCACGTGGGCATGATATGATGAGTGGTAGTATCTTATATACTCCTCATAATCCTGCAAACGATGCTGCAGTATTATTTATTGAAACCAGTGGTTGTTTACCTATGTGCGGGCATGGCACTATAGGTACTATTACAATTGCAATAGAAAAGGGTTTAATTATACCTAAAAGCCACGGCAAGGTTTTACTAGAGACACCAGCAGGCCTTGTAAAAGTAGCATATCATAAACCGAAAGAAAAAGTAGAATGGATAAAGTTTATAAATGTTAAAAGTTACCTAGCAGAAGAAGGTTTAACTATAACAAATACAGAACTAGGTAAAATTAGTTTTGATGTGGCTTATGGAGGTAACTATTATGCCATTATTGACCCTCAGAAAAATTTTAGTGGAATAGAAAATTATACGGCAAGTAAACTGATTCAATTTTCTCAAGAAATTAGAACAAAAATCAATGATAGGTATCCAAATAAATTTATTCATCCAGAAAACTCATCTATTAAAGATGTATCTCATGTTTTATGGACGGGTAAAGCGTTAAATCATGAGTCTTCTAGTAGAAATGCTGTTTTTTACGGAGACAAAGCAATTGACCGCTCGCCTTGTGGTACAGGAACATCTGCGAGATTAGCGCAATTGTATGCTAAAGGCAAATTAAAAATAGGAGAGGAGTTTATACATGAAAGTTTTATAGGTTCCACTTTTGTTGGAAAAATTGAAGATGAAACGGACATAGAAGGTAAAAAAGCAATTATACCAAGTATAAAAGGATGGGCAAAAATTTATGGTGAAAATACAATCACTATAGATACAGATGATGACCCATATGCACATGGATTTCAAGTTATTTAAATGAGCAAGAAAGTAGTTATAGTTGGTGGAGGTATTATCGGACTTTGTACTGCGTATTACCTAGAAAAAGAAGGCTGTCAAATTACTATTATTGATAAATCTAATATGGATTCGGGTGCTTCATATATCAATGCAGGATATATTACGCCGAGTCATATTATACCCATTGCATCTCCAGGAATGATTTCAAAAGGTATGCGTTATATGTTCAATAATACTAGTCCTTTTTATATGCAACCTCGTTTAGATTTAGATTTTATAAAATGGGCATGGTATTTTAAAAAATCTTCCACAAAAGCAAAAGTAGAAAGCGCAATTCCTATAATTAAGAATAGTAATGTATTGAGTAGAGAGCTATTTATGGATATTAAATCTTCTGGTGATTTAGGGAATTTTCATATAGAACGTAAAGGCTTACTTATGCTATATCAGACTCAAAAAGAGGGTGATCATGAAATGCAGGTAGCAGAAAAAGCAAAATTTAATGGTTTAGAAGTTAATCATTTAGATGCTTCAGAAATAAAATGTATAGAACCTAATATTACAATTAACACTCTTGGAGCTATTCATTACCAGTGTGATGCGCATACTACGCCTAGTGATTTTATGGCAAGAATGATTTCGTATTTAACAGCTAAAGGAGTTAAAATTTATAAGAATGAAGAAGTTATAAAAGTTAATTTTTCTGATAATAAAATTGATTCATTATTAACTAATAAAAATACACATAAGGCAGATGAGGTAGTTTTTTCAGCAGGTTCATGGACTAGAGACTTAGCAAAGTTATTAAACATAAAACTATCTATGCAAGCAGGTAAAGGATATAGCATAAATGTATATAATGATACCAATATTTCTATGCCAGCTATTTTAATGGAAGCAAAAATGGCTGTTACCCCAATGAAAGGATTTACACGTTTTGCAGGTACTATGGAATTTTCGGGAATAAATAGCAAGATTAAAAAGACTAGGGTCAATGCTATTGCTACTAATGCTTCTAAATTTTATGAAGGACTTAATATTACAGCTGAAGATAGAAGTAAAGCAGAATGCGGATTAAGACCTGTTAGCCCAGATGGACTCCCTTATATTGGTAAGTATTCTAAGTATAAAAATTTAGTAATTGCTACAGGACATGCTATGATGGGGTGGAGTTTAGGCCCTTTAACTGGTAAATTAGTTACACAGCTAATAGCAAACAAAAAAACAGCGATAGACTTAACATCATTTAGCCCAGAGCGTAAATTCTAATAGAATCTTTCTTATCTTACTAATCAATTTTAATGTTTGACATTTGTTTTGATTTTTATTTGAAATAAATCGGAGTATTTTTGCAGTATGATAAAAAAATATATCATCCTTATTTTATTAATTGGTTTTCAGTCTTTTGGACAAGAGCTAAAGCTATTTAGCGCAAATGATTTTGACCTTAATGGTATGGTAAAAACATGCACGGTTATTACTAATTATGGGAAGGAAGTATTTGAATTTGATGAAGAGGGATATTTGATTAAATCTATTACAGCCTATAATGAAGAAGATCAAGATGTAACAATTTATAAGTATGGTGATGGTTTCTTATTAGAGAAACGCATGGAAAGCTATAAAGATAATGTTCTAGACGAGGCTAGTTCTATGGCAAGTTTTTATGAGATTGATTCTTCTGGGCAGAAAATTATCAAAGAGAAAGTTATTTCTTATGATAAAGAATTTTTTGAAGAACAAGAGTATGTATTTGGTGAGGAAGATAGAGTTTTTAAAATCACTACTTCTCACGAAAATGCTGTTGATGAAACACGAATAGAATACAATATTTTTAAAGACGAAATTACCAAAACCTATTTTGTAAATGAAGTGATAGAAAAATCTATTCGTACTTCTACTAAGACTATAGCACCAAATCAAGAGCAGAAAATTGTACTTATTAAAGAGTATGTAGATGGAGAGCAGAGCAAGGCAATTGAAAAACGCTTTAATGCAAAAGGGAAGCTTATATATCAGGAGCTGTTTTTAAACGATTCTTCAGAAGATAAATTTACAAGTGAAGAAATCCATTTGTTTGAGTATGATGCTGAAGGTATCTTAAAAAAAGAGATTATAAAGAAAGGTAACTCAGTAGCTGAAAAAGAATTTATTTTTCAGTTTGATGCAAACAAAAACTGGGTAAAAAAGATAATAACACCAGAAAATGTGTACAGTACTCGTAAAATAGAATACTACCCTAAATTAGAAGTAATAGAAACCCCAGAATAATAACTTACTCAAACTTTTTTAATACTTCTGGTTTTATTTCATGTCCTCCATTAAAAATAGTTGTCTTCGCCTTTTGTTTAAATAAAGAGTCGCTTTTTTGTTTTTCTACCGCTATTCGTTTTTTAGACAAGTACTCGTCCTTATCACCATAGACAAGTTCCACTTTTACAGTATTAAAATCGATGTGGTTAAAATCTATTGGTCTTAGCTCATTAGGTATGCTTCCAGCATATACAATAAGGGTATTAAATTTTAATTTTCTACTTGCAATCCAACGGGTAGCAATAGAAACTCCTTGAGAAAAACCAAGAATAATTAGATTTTTATTAGGAGGAATGTTTTCAGAATGTATGAGAGCATCAACATAATTTAGCACATTACCAGTCTCTATTTTGGTATTTTCTTTTGTTAACCAGCTTGCACCCACATATTTGAATTCGTTATTTAAATAATATTTAGAGGGTGCCTGTGGCGCTATTATATAATTTTTTTTGGTATCAAGTTTTTTAAAAAAACTTAAAAAGTATTTGCTTAAAAACCCAATGCCATGGAACACAATCCATACATTTTCTGTTGATTCTGTTAACGAATTAAGAGTTTCATAGGTATTACTACTGTTATAACTAACCTGTTTTTCTATAGATTCCATAAGCCTAAAAATAGGCTCTTTTGTTATTTAGGAATGCTTAATTTTACAAAAACTTTATATGGAAGCGCATAAAGAAGAAATATTAAAGGTTTGCAATTCTATCTGCAAAGGAACTCTAATGGAAACTTTAGAGATAACTTTTGTAGATGTAGGAGAGAATTTTTTAATAGCAAAAATGCCTGTAACGCCTAGAGTATATCAACCAGATGGTGTTTTACATGGTGGTGCTACTGTTGCATTGGCCGAAAGTGTAGGGAGCGCGGCATCATATATATTTTTAGATGGTAACCAGTATTATGTACGTGGTATAGAAATAGCTGCTAATCATGTAAAGAGTATTAAGGAAGGTTTTGTTTTTGCAAAAGCTTCAATTATACACAAAGGGAGAACAACACAGCTTTGGGAAATTAAAATTACTAATGAGGCTAATGAACTTATTTCTAACTGTAAACTGACTACTATTGCACTCCCAAAAGAATAGTACATTCAAAGAACTTATTAAACAAGCACGTTCGCATAAAGCAAACAACTTGCCCTTTGTACTATACCAATTACCTAACCAACCTTTGGTTAAAGGATTGTTTCAAAATAATACAGCATTAAATTATACTAGTAACTTTTTAGAATCGGGTTTTGTTTTTTCTCCTTTTGATGGCGATAAGTCTATTTTATTAGCCCCTGATGTTATTAAAGAAGCTGATTTTGAAAGAGAAGCATTAGATTTAAATAAATCGCTAGCTACTATTAAAGAAGATAAGGCCACACATATAAAATTAGTAGAAAAAGCGATTACCAAAATTAAAGCTGAGGTTTTAAAAAAAGTAGTTGTGTCTAGAAAAATTGAAGTAGCAACTAAGAAAGATGAATTTAAAATTTTTAAAGACTTATTAAATACATATCCCAATGCATTTAAATACTTATGGTATCACCCTAAAATAGGAATGTGGATTGGCGCTACGCCCGAAACACTACTAAAAGTAGAGGGAAATACCTTTACAACCACCTCTTTAGCAGGTACACTTCCAGTATTAGAAGGGCAGTCGCCACAATGGACTAAAAAAGAAATTGAAGAGCAACAATTAGTTACAGATTATATTATAACTAATTTAAAGGAAAAAGTAAATGATATTAATGCTACGCCAGCTACTTCAGTTAAGGCAGGTAAACTATGGCATTTAAAATCTGTTATTACAGGTAGTTATACTAAAGAATTTAATTTAGGGAAAATACTCAAGATACTGCACCCAACACCAGCTGTATGCGGTATTCCTAAAGAAATGTCTAAAGAATTTATACTTAGTAATGAAACTTATGATAGAGAATTTTACACAGGTTTTTTAGGGGAATTAAATTACAAAAAAGATAATGCCACCAATTTATTTGTGAACCTACGTTGTTTAAAATTAGAAAATCTAAATGCAGCGGTTTTTGTCGGCGGGGGTATAACGGCAGGGTCTAATGCTGAAAGTGAATGGAAAGAGACCCAAGCAAAGAGTAGAACAATGCTTAATTTACTTTAAGCTAAATCTAAATTCTTCGTTTTTAACTTTTTCAGTTTGTATTTTTGTTCTGCATGAAGCATTCCATTATACCATCGGCTAAAGCAATTGTTTCTACTTGTAAAGCTAGAGGTGTTAAGAATATTATTATATCTCCTGGTTCAAGAAATGCACCTTTAACAATTGGTTTTACCGAAAATCCTTTTTTTAATTGTTTTAGTATTGTAGATGAACGATCTGCTGCCTTTTTTGGGTTAGGCATGGCACAACAAAAAGAAGAACCCGTAGCGCTTGTTTGTACATCTGGTAGTGCCTTACTAAATTATTACCCTGCAATTGCAGAAGCCTTTTATAGCGGTATTCCTTTAATTGTACTTTCGGCAGATAGACCTCCTTATAAGATTGATGTAGGAGATGGGCAAACTATAAGGCAAGACCATGTTTTTGATAGGCATATAGGCTATTCTGCTAATTTAAAATTAGATGTTAGTCATGCTAAAGAACGAATAAAGCTTTATGCACCAGAGTTGCTCAATACATCACAATCAGATATATCTTATTATAATACTACGGAAATAAAACAGGCACTAGATACTGCTTTTGATAAAAAATTACCTGTACATATTAATATTCCTTTTGAGGAGCCTTTGTACGATTTTAATACTAGCAGTTTAGAAGTTACAACTCCTAATGTCCTTTCTAAAACAGCTAAACATATAAATAAAGAAGTTTTAGAGGCTATTGATGACCATAAAAAGTTATGGAATACTTCGCAAAAGAAAATGGTTCTTGTTGGTGTAAATAGACCAAATAAAATAGAAAAAGAACAACTGGCTATTTTAGCTAAAGACCCTTCTGTAATTGTGTTTACAGAAACAACTTCAAATTTGCATCACCCTAATTTTTTTCCAAGTATAGACAGTATTATTTTTCCTATTGAAAAATCTGCTAATAGTGATTCGTTATTTAAAGAGTTGCAACCAGACATTTTATTAACCTTTGGTGGTTTAGTAGTTTCAAAAAAAGTAAAAGCATTTTTAAGAAATTACAAACCAAAACACCACTGGCATGTAGACGAGGTTAAGGCATACAATACATACTTCTCACTTTCGCATCATTTTAAAATAAATACAAATACATTTTTAAAGATTTTATTATCTAATAATGAATTCATTACAAGTGATTATTTAAAAAAATGGACAATAGTTAAAGAAGCTTATATAGCTAAACGAGCTACTTATTTAAAACAGGCTCCTTTTTCAGATTTTTCTGTTTTTTATGATGCTCTAAATGCTATTCCTAAAGATTACCAAGTGCATTTAGCAAATAGTTCTACAATACGTTATGCGCAGCTATTTGATATAGACTCGTCATTAAAGCTTTTTTGTAATCGTGGTACAAGTGGGATAGATGGCAGTACCTCTACAGCAATAGGAGCTTCAATATACGAGGAAGCTCCCACACTTTTAATTACGGGGGATTTAAGCTTTTTTTATGATAGTAATGCGCTTTGGAACAGATACATCAAAAATAATTTTAGAATAATTTTAATTAATAATTCTGGAGGCGGAATTTTTAGAATTTTACCCGGAGCAGAAGAGTCAGAGAATTTTAACACCTTTTTTGAAACACAGCATACCATGCATGCAGAATATATATGCAAGCATTATAATTTTGAATATGTATGTGTAAAAAACGAGAAAAATTTAAAAAAAGAATTGAGTGCATTTTACGATTTATCTAATAAACCTAAGCTTTTAGAAATTGTAACTCCAACAACATTAAATAATAAAATTTTGATGGGTTATTTTGATTTCATATCTTAGAAGCATTAAACTTTATAAGAATACTAACTATTATGAGTAAAAGAGACGATTTAATTGAAAAGTACGCAACAGAAATTAAGAGTAAATTTGGTGAAACTCCAGATATGGATTTCCTAAAAAAAGTAACTGTTGGTTTAGGTCCATCTATTTACAACAGAGATGCATCTACAGTTTCAGGTAGTGACGAAAAAGAATTAGAAACTGTAAAGAAAAACTTCTTGATGAAAAAATTAGGTATGGCAGACAGCCCAAAACTAATGGACGGCATCAATACTGTGATTGATAAATACGGTAAGTCTGAAAGAAACAAATACAGAGCTGTAGTATATTATCAACTAGCTAAACATTTCAAAAAAGAATCTGTTTACAAATAGAATCTTTTTAGAATAGTATTAAAACCACTCCCAATAAGGAGTGGTTTTTTTATACCTATTTTTGTAGTATGATACAATTAGGGAATTTCAATACCTTAGAAATATTACGTAGTACAAGTGTTGGCCTTTTTCTTGGTGATGATGAAGGAACAGAAATATTGCTACCCAATAAGTATGTGCCAGACCCCATAGAAATAGGGGATAAGCTAAACGTTTTTTGTTATTTAGATAGTAGTGAACGACCTGTTTCTACCACTTTAACTCCCTATATTATACGTGATAAATTTGCTTTCTTGGAAGTGGCTGAACTAAGTACTTATGGTGCTTTTTTAGATTGGGGTTTAGAAAAACACTTGCTTGTACCATTTAGGGAGCAACGCCTAAATATGGAGAAAGGAAAAAAGTATGTAGTGTATTGTTATTTAGATGAAAAATCTTTCCGGTTAGCTGCTTCTAATAAATTAGATAAGTTTTTGAATAATGAAAATATTACTAAGAAGGTAAATGATGAGGTTTCATTACTAATAAGTAGAAAGACTGATTTAGGTTGGGAGGCAATAATTGATGATAAGCATAAAGGTTTATTATTTTTTAATGATGTTTTTACTGAATTAAATATTGGAGATTCTTTAACCGGCTACATCAAAAATATTAGAGAAGATAAAAAGATAGATTTATCCCTAATGCAAATAGGTCAGAAAATGTTGGAACCTACAGCTCAATTTATTTTAGAAAAAATTAAAGCCGAAGATGGCTTTTTAGCATTACATGATAAATCTTCGCCCGAAGAGATTAAAGAAAAACTACAATTAAGTAAAAAAGCTTTTAAAAAAGGAGTGGGTACACTTTATAAAGAGCGTAAAATTAAAATAGAGCCTAACGGCATTAGTTTGGTGTAGGTTTTAATCTAAAAACACGTTTTTAGTAGTATAATTGAGTATTTGTTCGTGCTTTATTTTTTTCTTTTGCCAAAAATTTTAAATTTGTGTTTTACGATATATTTAAGT
>CAZLUS010000059.1:0-14175 GCA_964562775.1 uncultured Flavobacteriaceae bacterium
ATGATGGAGTCTTTTTCATTAAGTAAAGGAATTACAATGGATAACTGCATTGATGTTTTCTGGAATTCCTTTCAAAAATAGCACTTTTTGTTTATTAAATGGCTTTGTCTTTTTTTAGTATAAGACCAAATAGTAACCCTGCGATAAGACCTGTAATTACATTAAATATTAAGATAAAAGGATATGCAAGGTATTTAAATTTATTTTGAATCTCCATTCCTTGGTCCCATTGTTCTTGAGTTAGTTTAGGATTATCTATAAAAGCTTTTTCTTTTGCTATAGAAATTGCTTTATCCACATAGCCAGGTTCAATAATATCATTAGATAACAAAGCATAATACACTAAACCAATAAGCCCTGCAATTAACGCTGTGCCTGTTCCTATTTTTAAAGCTTGACTAAGTTTAAGAAAACCATCATTATCTTTTTTAAATTGGCTAACACCAAATGCAATTGCAGCAAAAATTATTGATATCCCTACAATAGTAGCAACAGTATTTTGTTCATAATGCATTCCTTGAGAAAATAACATTAGACTAAATACTAAAGAAACACCTCCAGCTATAAGTCCAAATTTTAATGCATACTTCCCAGGTTTTAATTCTACTTCTTCCATTTTTTTATATTTTGTTGGTTAATTAAAATGTTAGAGCTAATTTTTAGCTTTTTGTTACACATAAACATACAATTTTTATTTTTTTACGTTAAGCAGTTGTAGTATTGGTAGAAATCACTAAATTTGCAGCCTTAAAATAAGTGCCTGTTGGAATGGGTGCGTAAAATTTTATTTAGATGAAAACAGGTATACATCCAGAAAATTATAGATTAGTTGCTTTTAAGGATATGTCTAATGACGATATATTTATTACAAAATCAACTGCAGAGGCTAAGGAAAATATCACTGTAGATGGCGTAGAGTACCCATTAATAAAAGTGGAAATTTCTAGAACTTCGCATCCTTTTTATACTGGTAAAACAAAACTTATTGATACTGCAGGTAGAATTGATAAGTTTAAGAATAAATATAAAAAGTTCGATAAATCAGAAAAGAAAGAAGAATAACATTTCTTTTTTTAAATATAAATTAAGCGCCTTTGATTTGTTTCAAAGGCGTTTTTTATTTTTACAACACAGTTAAAAAAATATTATGAATACAATTCTTGCTGATGGCGCAAATAGAAACTCGCTACTCCCTTTTACATATACTCGTCCTGTAGCTGCTATTAGAATAGGAATTTTAACAATAAAACAAAAGTGGGATAAATGGCTAGATACTAGCTGTAGCTATAGTACAGAAGCGTATTTAAATAAAAAATATCCCATTAAAATTGAAAATAAAAACTTAGTTATTAATGCTTCGTATTTACCTAATGCCGAGTTAGTAAGTAGTATTAAAGCATTACAAATGGGGGAAGCTATTGTTTTTAATGACGAGGCTATTGCATATATAACAGAGGACCCTAATGCTAAATTTATAGCAAAAGCATATAAGACAACGACTTTTAAAGGGGAAGTTCTTAGCGTAAAAAACCCTTGGGATATTTTCTCAAAAAATGATAACGCGTTATTGTCAGATTTTAAATTGCTTACCGCAGGTAGAAAAAGTCAACCAATTCCAGCAAGTAATACAACTATAAATCCAGAAAATATATTTTTAGAAGAAGGCGCAAAAGTAGAATGTAGCATTTTAAATGCTTCTACAGGCCCTATTTACATTGGTAAAAATGCAGAAATAATGGAAGGTAGTATGGTTAGAGGCGCATTAGCGCTTTGTGATTATGCTGTTCTTAAAATGGGAGCAAAAATATATGGTGCTTCTACATTCGGGCCTTATTGTAAAGTTGGTGGTGAGGTAAGCAATTGTGTATTCTTTGGATATTCTAATAAAGGCCATGATGGCTTTATGGGCAACTCTGTATTGGGAGAATGGTGTAATATTGGGGCAGATACCAATACCTCTAACCTTAAAAACAATTATGCCCCCGTACGGTTATGGAGTTACGAAACAGAAGGTTTTGCAAAAACAGGACTTCAATTTTGCGGTCTTATGATGGGGGATCATAGTAAATGTGGTATTGATACTATGTTTAATACAGGTACAGTAATTGGTGTTAGTGCTAATATTTTTGGCAGTGGTTTTCCACGTAATTTTGTACCTAGCTATAGTTGGGGTGGCGCATCTGGTTTTACTACCTATAAAACAAATAAAGCTTTTGAGACTGCTACTGCTATGATGGGTCGTAGAAAAGTAGAATTTAACAGTATAGAACAAGAAATTTTAGAAGTAGTATTTGACCAAAGCGCTAAGTGGCGTAATTATTAATTTCACACATTAGACATAATTCAATTTATTATCTTTGCCTTCTCAAAAATTAAGAGGCTTAGATGAATAAAAAAGTCGCTTTTTATACACTTGGTTGTAAACTAAATTTCTCCGAAACTTCTACTATTGCCAGAAGTTTTACTGGTGAAGGCTTTGACCGTGTAGACTTTTCTGAACCTGCGGATATTTACGTTATAAATACTTGTTCTGTTACCGAAAATGCTGATAAGCGTTTTAAAACCATTGTAAAACAAGCTCAAAAGGTGAATCCTGATGCTTTTGTTGCAGCTGTAGGCTGTTATGCGCAGTTAAAACCAGAACAATTGGCGGCTGTAGATGGTGTAGATTTAGTTTTAGGAGCAACTGAAAAATTTAAGATTACTGACTACTTAAACGACCTCACTAAAAACGATAAAGGAGAAGTACATTCTTGCGAAATAGAAGATGCTAATTTTTACGTAGGTAGTTATGCAATTGGGGATAGAACACGCGCTTTTTTAAAAGTACAAGATGGTTGTGATTACAAATGCACCTATTGTACTATACCTTTAGCGCGTGGTATTTCGCGTAGTGATACCTTACAAAATGTTTTAAAGAATGCAGCTGAAATAGCTTCAAAAGGAATTAAGGAGATTGTGCTTACCGGTGTAAATATTGGCGATTATGGTAAAGGAGAGTTTGGTAATAAAAAACATGAGCATACTTTTTTAGATTTAGTTAAAGCCCTTGATACCGTTCCTAATATCCATAGACTACGCATATCTTCTATAGAACCTAATCTGCTAAAAAATGAAACCATAGATTTTGTAGCTCAAAGCAATGCTTTTGTGCCTCATTTTCATATTCCATTGCAGAGTGGGAGTGATGCTGTTTTAAAGCTAATGCGTAGGCGCTATTTATCTAATTTATATATAGACAGAGTAAACCGAATAAAACAAGTTATGCCGCATGCTTGTATTGGGGTAGATGTTATTGTTGGTTTTCCTGGAGAAACAGAAGCACATTTTTTAGAAACCTATAACTTTCTTAATACTTTAGATATCTCATACCTACATGTATTCACGTATTCTGAACGTGATAATACGGTTGCTGCGCAACTAGAAGGGATAGTTCCTAAACACATACGAAGTAAAAGGAGTAAAATGTTACGTGGCCTATCTGTAAAAAAGCGACGTGCATTTTATGAAAGCCAATTAGGCACAAAAAGAACTGTTCTTTTTGAGAGTGAAAACAAAACTGGGTATATAAACGGGTTCACAGAAAACTACATTAAAGTAAAAACACCTTGGAACCCAGAATTGGTTAATACTTTGCATGAGGTAGAATTAACAAAGATTGATGAAGATGGTTTTGTGAGATTTGACTTTGTAAAGAAAGTAGTAGAAGTTTAAATAAGCGATGCAGTTCACAATAAGGCATAAAAAAACCTCTCGGTTAGAGAGGTTTAGTATTTTATTATATTCTAATGCCTACGGGGAGCATTTCTTTGTATTGCCTATTTTTTCTTAGGAAACCGGCTATATGCGGGCTTGTTGGTACTACACGTAAATTTTGTTCTTGAATGTGGTTAAGTACACTTTTGATAAATGTTTCTTTAAAACCTTCTTGAGTAATTTCTTCTGGAATAACTAGCTTAGTTAAAAATACTTTTCTCTCTTGAGAAGAATATTCAATCTTTGCTAAATGCCCATCAACTTTTACTTCAAATTGGCGCAAGAAACTATTGTCATTAATTTCCATATAGTTATACAATTTTGGTTTAATATTGATTTTAGATAAAAAAATTACGAATTTCAATTAATCGTAATTTTTAAAAATATATTCTCGTGTATAGTTTACATTTTTAAATAGAAATTATGCAAACAGTTTACGAAAGTACAAATAATATAACTAAATTCCTAGTGAAATAGACTACTTACGGAATATGAATGACGCTAAGACAGCAGTATATCTTATGCCTGGGATGGCAGCAAGTCCATTAATTTTTGACGGAATAAGTTTAGATAAAGCACAATATGATGTCATTAAATTAAAATGGCATATTCCAGAAAAGGGGATTAGCCTCCAAGATTATGCAAAACAAATGTGTGCTCAAATACAGCATAAAGCCCCTGTTCTTTTAGGTGTTTCTTTCGGAGGGCTTTTAGTACAAGAAATGGCGAAACACATAAAAACTAAAAAAGTAATTGCTGTTTCTTGTGTAAAATCACATACCGAATTACCAAAACGGATGCTTTTTGCCAAATATACTAAGGTACACCGGCTATTACCTACTGGCCTAGTTAGTAATGTAGAATTATTAGCAAAGTATGCTTTTGGTGAAACCGTTACTAAGCGTTTACATTTATATGAACAATACCTTTCGGTTAGGGATAAGTATTATATAGATTGGTCTATAGATAAAATTGTGAATTTTAAACAAGATAAACCTCTAAAAAACCTAATACATATTCACGGCGATAAAGACAATGTATTCCCTATTATTAATATTAAAAATTGTGTGCGTGTTAAAAATGGAACGCATACTATGATAATTCATAGAGCAAAGTGGTTTAATGAAAATTTATCAGCATTAATTTCTAAATAAAAGAGTTCTATTTTTGTATACTAGTAGTATCGAATTAAAATTTAACTATGAAACATATTAAAAACATATTGGCTGCCATTGGATTTCTCTTTGTAATAGGAAGCTTAATTTATGCAGTTCGAGATAAACCATCACAAAATGAAATGGTTTTAAAAGAACACAATGCAAAAAAAAATATAAATAATGGTTACCAAATAGGTGCTATTGAAATCCCTAAAGATTTAAATTTTGCAGGAGAAGCAGTACCCTTAGAAGACCCAGAAGTCTTAGAACGTGTAGATCGCGAGTTTTTAGTAAATACCTATTGGCAATCTAATGCCTTATTATTAATGAAACGTGCTAATAAGTACTTTCCAATTATAGAACCTATTTTGGCTAAGAATGGCATACCAGACGATTTTAAATACTTAGCAGTTGCAGAAAGTGGTTTACAAAATGTGGTGTCTCATGCTGGTGCAACAGGATTTTGGCAAATTTTAAAGGGAACGGGTCGTGAATATGGGCTCGAGGTTAATTCAAATGTTGACGAACGTTACCATATAGAAAAATCTACCCAAGTCGCTTGTGATTATTTAAATAAGTGGAAATCTCGTTTTAAAAACTGGACATTAACTGCGGCGGCTTATAATGCAGGCCCAGCAGGTATTCAAAAATATATGAACACACAGAAAGTAGATGACTATTATGATTTATTACTAGTGGAGGAAACAGGGCGCTATTTGTTTAGAATTATGGCTATTAAAGAAATAATATCAAACCCAGATAAATACGGTTTTAATGTGGAGCAATCAGATTTTTATACTGCTGTACCCACATTTACGGTTCAAATAAACGAACCTGTTGCAGATTGGGCAGATTTTGCCGCAAAATATGAGATTAATTATAAAATTTTAAAACGTCACAATCCTTGGTTGAGAGAGGCACATTTAAATAATGCTTCAAAGAAAAATTATGTAATAGAAATACCTAACAAAGGATATTACAGAAAATCTAAATAAAAAACCCTTATAATTTTTTCATTTGCTGTTGCATCATTTTAATTTGATCCGTTAGCATATTATTTTTATCTAGCTTTTTGGCTTCTTGTAATAGTTGCGTTGCTTCTCTTTTTCTACGTTTTTGCATTGCAATACCTGCAAGACTTAATTTAGCCATAGCAACATCATAATCCATTGTAAGTCCTAGTTTAAGGGCTTTTTTAAAATACTTTTCTGCGGTGGTTAGATTTTTTTGCGAAAAAATAATGCCGTGTAGGTAGTTGTAATAGCCTTGCTGCTTGGTAGTTAATGCAGCTTCGGGGTTTTTAATTTTGGTTAGCCATTTTTCAGTGCCTTCCATATCTTGTTTTCGCATTTTAAGAAAAGCCAACAGAATAATTTCGTTTCTAAAATAGAGGAAAATAAAAATTAGTGAAAGGAGAATAAGGAATATACCATTCCCAATATAGCCTTCTATAAATTGATAAACTGCATAGGCAATTATTAAAACAGCAATAATTAATTTAAAATTTTTATTAAACATAGTTTAGTTTTCTAGTAGTTTGTATCTAATTGTAGACATAAATAGTTGTGTATTTCAATATCATCCACTGCCCTGTTGGTGCACCTAGTGGCATAAAAAAGGGTGTAAAGTAATACAATAGTTATATTTCATCTCAATATTATTTGGTTCTTTTACCGAATAACAAAACTAACACAAACATTTTTTAGAAACCATTTGCGAAAGCAAAAAGTCTTTGTATATTTGCGCCCGGAAATTGATAGCCTAAACAAGGTTATTTATACATAATTCGAAATGAAAAGAACATATCAGCCTTCAAAAAGAAAGAGAAGAAATAAACATGGTTTTAGAGAACGTATGGCGAGTGCGAATGGCAGAAAAGTTCTTGCTAGAAGAAGAGCAAAAGGAAGAAAAAAACTGACTGTTTCATCTGAACCAAGACATAAAAAATAATGACTGTCAATAACTTTTAATTAAAGGTGCTACTTTTTCAAGTTTAGCACCTTTTTTTTGACCTATTTTTAAATTTTTAAATACGATACCCTGTTTACAAATGCCAAAAAGAAAAGACATTAAATCAATTTTACTAATAGGTTCTGGACCTATTATTATTGGTCAGGCCTGTGAGTTTGACTATTCTGGATCTCAAGCACTACGTTCATTAAGAGAAGATGGAATAGAAACCATCTTAATTAATAGCAATCCAGCAACAATTATGACTGATCCCGTTATGGCGGATCATATTTATTTAAAGCCATTAACTACAAAATCTATTATAGAGATTCTTAAAAAGCATCCAAATATAGATGCAGTTTTACCTACTATGGGAGGGCAAACCGCCTTAAATCTATGTATAGAGGCTGATGAAAAAGGGATTTGGCAAGATTTTGATGTAGAAATTATAGGTGTTGATATTGATGCTATTAACATTACTGAAGACAGAGAAAAGTTTAGAGAGTTAATGCTTAAAATAGGGGTTGGTATGGCACCACAGGCTACGGCGACCTCATTCTTAAAGGGTAAAGAAATTGCACAAGAATTTGGATTTCCATTGGTTATTAGAGCTTCTTTTACGCTTGGTGGGGCAGGAGCATCTATAGTTTATGACCCAGAAAAATTTGATGACTTACTAAGTCACGGTCTAGAAGTATCACCTATACATGAGGTGATGATAGATAAAGCTTTAATGGGTTGGAAAGAATATGAACTAGAATTATTACGTGATAAAAATGATAATGTAGTTATTATTTGTGCTATCGAAAATATGGATCCTATGGGTATCCATACAGGAGATTCTATTACTGTTGCCCCTGCGATGACATTATCTGATAGGACTTACCAGCGTATGCGTGATATGGCAATACATATGATGCGAAGTATTGGTGATTTTGCAGGTGGGTGTAATGTACAGTTTGCAGTAAGTCCAGATGAAAAAGAAGATATAATTGCTATTGAAATTAACCCTAGAGTATCACGTTCATCGGCATTAGCATCTAAAGCAACAGGATACCCAATTGCAAAAATTGCAGCAAAATTAGCTATTGGATATTCTTTAGATGAACTAGAAAATCAAATTACAAAATCTACTTCGGCGCTTTTTGAGCCTACCTTAGATTATGTTATTGTTAAAATACCACGATGGAATTTTGATAAGTTTGAAGGCTCTGATAGAACATTAGGACTTCAAATGAAGTCTGTAGGTGAGGTTATGGGTATAGGACGTTCTTTTCAAGAGGCTTTGCATAAGGCAACACAGTCTTTAGAAATTAAAAGAAATGGACTCGGTGCCGATGGTAAGGGATACAAGGATTATGATACGATAATAAAAAAGCTTACCATACCAAGCTGGGATAGAGTTTTTGTAATTTATGATGCTATACAAATGGGTATTCCATTAAGTAGAATACATGAAATTACAAAGATTGATATGTGGTTCTTAAAACAATATGAAGAACTACATCTCTTAGAGCAAGAAATAAGTAAATATACGGTTAGTGATTTGCCTAGAGAATTGTTACTAGAAGCCAAACAAAAAGGTTTTGCAGATAGGCAGATTGCACATATGTTAGACTGTTACGAAAGTGAAGTGCATACCAAACGAACAGCTCAAAATATCAATAGAGTCTTTAAATTAGTAGACACTTGTGCTGCAGAGTTTAAGGCAATGACGCCCTATTATTATTCCACCTTTGAAGAAGAGATTGAAACGGCAGATGGTAAAAGGTATGTTGCCAATGATAGTGAGGTAACTGATAAAAAGAAAATTGTTGTTTTAGGTTCTGGACCTAATAGAATAGGGCAGGGTATTGAGTTCGATTACTGTTGTGTACATGGTGTTTTAGCCTCTGCGGAATGTGGTTATGAAACCATAATGATTAACTGTAACCCTGAAACTGTTTCTACCGATTTTGATACAGCAGATAAACTTTATTTTGAACCTGTTTTTTGGGAACATATCTACGATATTATTTTACACGAAAAACCCGAAGGAGTCATTGTACAATTAGGAGGACAAACCGCCCTTAAGTTATCCGAAAAGCTATCTAAATACGGTATTAAAATTATTGGTACCAGTTTTGAGTCTCTTGATTTGGCTGAAGACAGAGGGAGTTTTTCAACCTTGCTTAAAGAAAACAATATTCCGTATCCAAAATTTGGTGTTGCAGAAAGCGCTGATGAAGCATTACAACTAGCAGACAAACTTGGTTTCCCATTGTTAGTACGCCCATCTTATGTCCTAGGAGGACAAGGAATGAAGATTGTGATTAATAATCAAGAGCTAGAAGCCCATGTGGTAGATTTATTACGAAGCATACCAAATAATAAATTATTGCTAGATCACTATTTAGATGGTGCTATAGAAGCAGAAGCAGATGCAATATGTGATGGTGAAGATGTGTACATCATTGGTATTATGGAGCATATAGAACCTTGTGGTATTCACTCTGGTGATTCTAACGCAACCTTGCCACCATTTAACTTGGGTGAGTTTGTAATGCAACAGATTAAAGACCATACTAAAAAGATTGCATTAGCGCTAAATACCGTTGGGTTGATTAACATTCAGTTTGCTGTAAAAGATGATACAGTTTATATTATTGAGGCAAACCCAAGAGCATCACGTACAGTACCATTTATTGCAAAGGCATATAAAGAACCTTATGTTAATTATGCTACTAAGGTAATGCTAGGAGAGAAAAAGGTTAAAGACTTTAATTTTAACCCACAATTAGAAGGTTTTGCAATAAAGCAACCTGTATTCTCTTTTAATAAGTTCCCTAATGTAAATAAGAATCTTGGCCCAGAGATGAAAAGTACTGGCGAAAGTATTTTATTTATAGATAGCCTTAAAGATGATGATTTCTACAACTTGTATTCTAGAAGGAAAATGTATTTGAGTAAATAAGATGCTGTTTTTCAATAGATTTCTTTTGGGGCGGGAATGCGTAGCACGTAGCAACAAAAGTCAACTTTAGCTGAATGTATTACAACGTTCCACCTATGGTGTCATAGCATCCCGAAGGGTGTTATGCACTACATATTGTTAGCCATAATTTTGTTATTAGAAGGAATTAATCACAGTAACTCCACTACTTTTAAATTTATTCATTTCGGGTAATATTTTTATGCTCTCTTCAAGAGAAACTCTTTTTTGCAAAAGCTTTTCAGGAGTTAACTTTCCTACTTTTATCATTTCTATAATTTCGTGATACTTATGGGCTTGCATTCCATGGCTTCCTAGAATTTCAAGCTCATCTGCAATGACTTTATCCATGGGTATTTGAGGATGTTTATGTGAACCAGTCATTAATCCAACTTGAATATGTTTTCCTCTTTTTCGTAGATTTGATATGGAGTTAAAACAAGTTTCTTGATGTCCTAAAGCATCTAAAGAAAGATGGACACCTCCTTTGGTCATTTCTTTAATATCACCTACCACATCGTGTGAGTTTTTACTATTTAAAACAGCTGTTGCTCCTAGCTCTTTAGCTAATTTTAAAGTTTCGTCATTGATGTCAATAGCAATTACTTGTGCGCCGACTGCATTGGCAATCATAATTCCAGATAAACCAACACCTCCACAACCGTGAACCGCTACAAACTCTCCTCCTTTTAAATTACCTTGTTCTACAACAGCTCTAAATGAAGTAATAAATCTACATCCAAGAATGCACGCAGTTTCATCGCTTATTTCATCAGGTAATTTTACAAGATTCAAATCAGCGTGATTTAGTGCCATAAATTCTGCAAAAGAGCCCCAATGAGTAAAGCCAGGTTGTGATTGATTATCGCAGACTTGATGATTTCCAGAATGACATTGATAACAACTACCGCAGCCACCTACAAATGGAACTGTAACACGGTCGCCTATTTTGAATTTTTTTACATCTTTCCCAATTTCTACTATTACTCCTGCTAATTCGTGTCCCGGGACGTGAGGTAAAATGATGTCTTCATCATGTCCTTGCCAACCATGCCAATCACTCAAGCACATACCTGTTGCTTTAATCTCTAAAACAACACCATGATTTTTTGGCTTTGGATATGGCACATTATTAATCTGAATTTTTCCTTTAAATTGCTCGAAAACAACTGCTCTCATTATAGTATTTTCTTTTCTGTTTAAATTATGGTTAACACAGATAAACGCACTATTTCGTTTCTTACCGTTTAAGAATTCCCCTTTTTCCATTCCGTATGAAAAATTCCTTCTCTATCTAATCGCTCGTAGGTATGTGAACCAAAATAGTCGCGTTGCCCTTGTATAAGATTTAAGGGTAGTCGAGAAGAGGTATAGGCATCAAAATAGGTAAGTGAATTTGAAAGTCCAGGTAGTGGAATTCCATTTGTTGCTCCATAACTTACTAATGCCCTTGTAGATTCTACGGTTGACTGCACTTTTTCTACAAACGAGGGTGATAATAATAGATTTGGCAATTTAGTATCCGCTTTAAAGGCTTTTGTAATATCCGCCAATAAGCTAGCTCTAATAATACAGCCTGCTCTCCATATTTTAGCTATTTCACCCAAATCAAGTTCATAACCGTATTCTTTACTGGCATAGGCTAATTGATGCATTCCTTGTGCATAAGCCATAATAAAAGCAAAATAAAGTGCTTCCTCAGCCTTAGAAATAAAATCGGCTTTAGCTACTGCTGTGGGAGAAGGTCTATCGTATAATTCGTCGGCTTTAATTCTTTCATCTTTTAGGGCAGATATTTCACGCATACTAACGGCTATATCAATAGTAGGAACAGGAATCCCTAAATCCATGGCATTCTGGCTTGTCCATTTACCCGTACCTTTTTGTTTGGCTTTGTCAAGAATCATATCGATTAAATCACCATCAGTTAAATCATCTTTTTGAGCTAAAATTTCTGAAGTTATCTCAACCAGAAAAGACTGTAAGCGACCTCGGTTCCATTCGGCATAGGTTTGGTGGAGTTCTTTATTCGTTAACCCACCTGCTTTTTTAAGTAGGTCATAAATCTCTGAAGTCAGCTGCATTAAACCGTATTCAATGCCATTGTGAACCATTTTCACATAGTTTCCAGCCGATTTTGGGCCTAAATACGTAACACAAGGTTCGCCCTTGTATTTGGCAGATACGGCTTCAAAAATAGGTTTTACATGTTGGTATGCTTCTCTAGAACCTCCAGGCATAATACTTGGTCCTCTACGAGCTCCCTTAGCGCCACCAGAAACGCCTGCCCCAAAGAAGTTAATGCCTTTGTCTTTTAAATAGGCTTCACGTCTATCTGTATCTGTATAAAAAGAATTCCCTCCATCAATAATAATATCTCCTTTATCCAGTAGTGGTAGTAAATTTTCAATGACTGCATCTACAATTTTACCAGCAGGAACTAAGAGCATAATTTTTCTAGGCGTACTTAAAGCCTTAACAAATACTTTGGCATCTGTGGTAGCATTCACCCTATTTACATCACCTCCTTCATCAATTAAAGCAGTCACTTTTTCTTGGTCTAAATCATTACCAAAAGCAGAAAATCCATTATCAGCAACGTTTAAAATAAAGTTACGCCCCATTACACCTAATCCTACTAGTCCAAAGTCGTATGTTTCTGCCATTTAGCTTTTATATTAAGGTTTTATTTAAGTATATAGACCACCTAATTCTTATCTAAAATAAACCTTATATTCGTTACGCTCAAATAATTTACATTGCTTTCTATGAAGAAAACAGAAAACCAAATGCTTGTTATATTTGGCGCCTCTGGTGATTTAACTGCACGAAAATTAGTACCCTCTTTATTTAACCTTTTTATTGCCAAGCAACTACCTAAAAATTTTATTGTTTTGGGGGCGAGTAGGAGTGATATGACAGATACTGCTTTTAGAAAAAAAGTGGTTTTAGAAAGTCCATATTTAAAAGAGAAAGTTGCGAATACATCTAAAAAAGAAATAGAAAATTTTGCAGATAAATTCTTTTATGAGGATTTGGGCGGCGACTATGATACGGATTACAGTAGACTAAGAAAACGTATAGAAGATTTAAATACCAAACACCATACAGATGGAAACATTATGTATTATTTATCTACGCCACCTACACTCTACACTGCTATTGCTAAAAACTTAGCGGCAGCAGGGCTTAGCACTCAAAATGATGGGTGGAAACGTTTAATTGTTGAGAAACCCTTTGGGTATAGTTTAGTAACAGCAAAAGCTTTAAACGATAGTCTTCAATCCTATTTTCAAGAACAACAAATCTATAGAATAGACCATTATTTAGGGAAAGAGACAGTCCAAAACCTTTTAGTTACCCGTTTTGCGAATAGTATTTTTGAACCCCTTTGGAATAGGAATTACATACACCATGTAGAAATTACGAATGCCGAAAGCGTTGGTGTAGAAAAAAGAGGTGGATATTATGATAAGTCTGGTGCTTTACGCGATATGTTTCAGAATCATTTATTGCAAATCGTTTCACTTATTGTAATGGAACCCCCTATTGGCGATGAACCAGAAGAAATACGAAATGAAAAGGTAAAAGCTTTAAAATCGCTTCGTATTATGAAAGATGAAGAAGTTTTAAAAAAGAATACTATTAGAGGGCAGTACGTAGCTTCTAAAGTGGGTGGTGAAAACATAAAAGGATATCGAGAAGAAGAAGGGGTTGCTCCAAATTCAACAACAGAAACCTATGCTGCAATTAAATTTTTTGTGGATAATTGGCGCTGGAAAGATGTGCCATTTTATGTGCGTACGGCAAAAAAAATGCCTACTAAAGTAACCGAGGTTGTGATACATTTTAAATCACCTCACCATCAGATTTTTAAAAATTCTGGAAACGATAATAAAGATAATAAGTTGGTTATTCGTATTCAGCCAGATGAAGGGGTGCTTATAAAATTTGGCGTTAAAGTGCCTGGTCAAGGTTTTAAGGTAGAACGTGCAAATTTAGATTTTTACTACTCTAGTTTAGCAGAGACTCATGTAATGGAAGCTTATGAAAGACTTTTGCTAGATGCTATGCAAGGGGACGCTACATTATATGCTCGCGCCGATGAGGTTGAAGCAGCTTGGGAATTTGTAGATCCAATTTTAGACTATTGGAAAACGGGGAAAGACGTACGAATGTATGGTTATGCAGCTGGCGTTTGGGGTCCAGAAAATGCGGATGAATTGATAGATGGTATTGGCTATTGGCGTAATCCAGGGCCAAATTTGGCAGATGATTCTGGCTATTGTTTGATTTGTTAATTTTAGGAGTTAGGAGTTAGGAGTTAGGAGTTAGGAGTTA
>CAZLUS010000060.1:0-14049 GCA_964562775.1 uncultured Flavobacteriaceae bacterium
CTATAATATATTTAATGGCCTGAAATTCTTTTTCTCTATCGGGTAAAATATTAGCTTTTATCAAGGTATCACCTATTACAAATGCAATATCTCTAGAAAAAATCTGGTTACAGTCTCTTAAGACATCTGGTCGATACAAGCTTACATTATACTTTTTAAATACCGCTTCAAAAGCATCCATTTCCTTAATCATATCTTCCTCTATTGGATACGTACCTTTAAGTATGTGCTCTAGAGATTTAGGGTCGTAGGCTTCATCTGGTTTTGGTGTTGGCCCACAACTTTTAGCAGTTCCTAAAACAACTGCCTTTAATGTTGAAGTTTCGTCATTAATATTTAATTGAAGCATTTAAAAAAAATTAAAATAAGTTTTTGAATATAAAAAAAGCCCTTTTAAAAAATAAAAGAGCTTTTTTGTTTTTATTATTAAGGTAGCAATCTACCTTTTTCCCACATTAACAAATGGGCGGTGGTTTTTACCAATATATACTTGTCGCGGTCTACCGATGGGTTCGTTACGCAAACGCATTTCTCTCCATTGAGCAATCCAACCTGGTAATCTACCTAATGCAAACATTACTGTAAACATTTCTGTAGGAATGCCTAGTGCTCTATAAATAACCCCTGAATAAAAATCTACATTGGGATACAACTTTCTATCCACAAAATATTGATCTTCTAGGGCTTCCTTTTCAAGTCCTTTTGCAACATCTAAAATAGGGTCTTGTATTCCAAGATCGTTTAATATTTCATCAGCAGCTACTTTAATAATTTTAGCTCGAGGGTCAAAGTTTTTATATACTCTATGCCCAAAGCCCATTAATCTAAATGGGTCATTCTTATCTTTTGCCTTAGCCATGTATTTTTTGGTATCTCCTCCATCTTCAACAATAGCTTCTAACATTTCAAGAACGGCTTGGTTTGCCCCACCGTGAAGAGGGCCCCATAAGGCAGAAATACCTGATGATAATGACGCAAACAAACCTGCATGCGAAGAACCAACAATACGTACGGTAGATGTAGAACAATTTTGTTCATGATCAGCGTGCAATATCAAAAGTTTATCAAGAGCATCAATAACAATTTTATTCGTCTCATAATCTTTGGTAGGAGATTTAAACATCATTTTATATATGTTCTCAACATAACTTAAAGAATCATCACCATATTCTAAAGGAAGGCCTTTTTGCTTTCTCATAGTCCAAGAAACAAGAATCGGAAATTTCGCCAAAATACGAACTATTGCACCATACATCTCATCTTTAGATGTCACATTTACAGATGTTGGATTGAATGCCACTAATGCACTTGTTAATGACGAAAGCACCCCCATTGGATGAGCATACTTAGGAAATGCATCTAGAATCTTCTTCATATCTTCATCTACAGACGATTCTTTCTTGATATCTAAATAAAATGCATCCAACTGTTCTTTGTTTGGCAATTCTCCAAAAATTAACAAATAAGCAACTTCTAAAAAGTCAGCTTTTTCTGCTAATTCTTCTATAGAGTATCCGCGATAGCGTAAAATACCTTTTTCGCCATCTAAAAAAGTAATTTCGCTTTCACATGATCCTGTATTTTTATAGCCAGGATCAATAGTAACAATACTGGTACTACCACGTAAGGTTTTAATATCAATTGCTAGCTCATCTTCTGTTCCTTTAATAACTGGAAATTCGTATTTTTTCCCTTCAAACTCAAGTGTTGCTTTGTCTGACATTTATATTTTTTATTGTGTTAATTGATATTTGAAAATTACAAAAAATGGAAAGAATTAACAATTATACCCTTTAAATTTGGTTAATTATTAACAATCCACTGTCTTAAAAAGTAAGTTTACATATTAAAAAACGTGTTGTACTATATTTTTACATTTTTTGAAAAAAAATCGGCTACATATATAGTGTAAAAAAAGCCTTTCTATTTAAGAAAGGCTTTTTTTATTCTTAGTTTGACTAACTATTTTATTTTAAAAGCTTTTTCTTGAGGGTAATACGCTGTATCGCCTAATTCTTCTTCTATACGTAATAATTGGTTATACTTAGCCATACGATCACTTCGCGATGCTGAGCCTGTTTTAATTTGCCCTGTATTTAAAGCAACAGCTAAATCTGCAATAGTATTGTCTTCTGTTTCGCCAGAACGGTGGGACATTACAGAAGTGTATCCTGCATTCTTAGCCATATTTACCGCAGCAATTGTTTCTGTTAGCGTACCTATTTGATTAACTTTTATAAGGATTGAGTTTGCAATTCCATTTTCTATACCACGTGAAAGACGCTCTACATTAGTAACAAATAAATCGTCACCCACTAATTGCACTTTATCACCCACTTTTTCGGTAAGCATTTTCCATCCATCCCAATCATTTTCATCCATTCCATCTTCAATAGAAATTATTGGGTATTTTTTTGATAAATCAGCAAGATATTGTGCCTGCTCTTCGGATGTGCGTACTTTTCCTTTATCGCCTTCAAACTTTGTATAATCATACTTTCCGTCCACAAAAAATTCAGCGGCAGCGCAATCTAAAGCAATCATTACATCATCGCCTAATTTGTACCCAGCCTTATCAACTGCTTTTGCTATAGTATCTAAGGCATCTTCTGTTCCGCCTTCTAAGTTAGGTGCAAAACCTCCTTCATCGCCTACTGCAGTGCTTAAGCCTCTATCATGCAAAACCTTTTTAAGGTTGTGAAAAATCTCTGTACCCATCTGCATAGAATGGCTAAAGTCTTTCGCTTTTACTGGCATTACCATAAATTCTTGAAAAGCAATAGGAGCATCTGAATGCGAGCCACCATTAATAATATTCATCATTGGTACTGGTAAAGTATTAGCGCTAACACCACCAACATATCTATATAAAGGAAGTCCTAATTCTTCTGCAGCAGCTTTAGCAACTGCTAAAGAAACACCTAAAATTGCGTTTGCTCCTAACTTTGATTTATTTGGAGTACCATCTAAATCAATCATTGTTTGATCTATAAAATTTTGCTCAAAAACCGATGTTCCTACCAATTCTTCTGCAATAGCAGTATTTACATTATTTACCGCTTTACCAACTCCTTTACCCATAAAAGAATCACCTCCATCGCGTAATTCAACAGCTTCATGTTCTCCAGTAGATGCTCCCGAAGGTACAGCAGCTCTCCCTAAAACTCCATTTTCAGTAACTACATCTACCTCTACTGTTGGGTTACCTCTAGAATCTAAAATTTGTCTTGCATGAATATTGATAATAATGCTCATTGTATTTACCTTTTTTATTTACAAATATTTAAGCGAAGATACTAAAACAGAAAGGTATAAAACCCACCTATACCTACATAAGTGACTGCTAATTACATAAAAATAAACTACAACGTTTTAGTTGACGTTTGCCTTAATAGCATCAAAAAATTGATCAAAAAGATAGTCGGCATCATGAGGTCCCGGACTAGCTTCTGGGTGGTATTGTACCGAAAAAACATCTTTATTTTTCACTCGAATTCCAGCTACAGTATTATCATTTAAATGTGTATGCGTAATTTCTAACGCAGCATTTGCTTCTGTCTCTTCTCTATTAATAGCAAAACCGTGGTTCTGAGAAGTTATTTCTCCTTTACCAGTCATTAAGTTAAGTATCGGGTGGTTTATTCCTCTATGCCCATTATGCATTTTATAAGTAGAAACTCCATTAGCCAATGCTAATACTTGATGCCCTAAACATATACCAAATAATGGCTTATTAAGTTCTAAAAGACCTTTGGTAGTTTTAATTGCTTCGGTTAGTGGTTCTGGGTCACCAGGCCCATTAGAAATAAAAAATGCATCAGGTTGCCATGCTGCCATATCTTCTTTAGAAGCATCATAAGGAAATACTTTTATGCATGCACCTCGTTTTTCTAAATTCCTTAAAATATTCTTTTTAATACCTATATCTAGTGCTGATATTTTATATGGAGCATTTTCATCGCCATATATGTATGGTTCTTTAGTTGAGACTTTAGAAGCAAGCTCTAGGCCTTCCATACTTGGTATTTCTTTTAGCTCTTTTTTTAAGGCATTAATATCATCTACTCTTGTAGAAATTACTGCATTCATAGCTCCATTATCTCTAATATAACTGACTAATGCGCGTGTATCTACATCAGAAATTGCAAACAAATTATTCTTTTCTAAGAACTCTAATAAGCTATTATTTGCGCTAGGTCTTGAGTAATTGTAACTGAAATTTTTCACAATAAGGCCTGCTATTTTTATAGCATCAGATTCAATCTCATCTTCATGAGTCCCATAGTTTCCAATATGAGCATTGGTAGTCACCATTAATTGCCCAAAATATGAAGGGTCAGTAAAAATTTCTTGATAACCTGTCATCCCTGTATTAAAACATACTTCGCCAAATGCTGTTCCTTCCTTGTCTGCAACAGCTTTACCGTAAAATACAGTTCCATCTTCTAATAATAAAAGTGCTTTTCTTCTTGTTTGATATCCCATGCGTAAATAAAATTTCACAAAAAAACATAAAAAAAGGATACGTTTTAGCGTATCCTTTAAAGTATTATAAACTAGTAATTAACATACTATTCTTCTGAATCGTTTGCTGTTGTCTCAATTGGAGCTGGAGTAGCTTTCTTAGCACCTCCTCTTCTACTTCTTCTAGTAGATTTTTTAGCAGGTTTACCAGCGTTATAAATTTCGTTATAGTCAACCAACTCAATCATAGCCATATCAGCATTATCACCAAGTCTATTTCCTAATTTTATAATTCTAGTATATCCTCCTGGTCTATCGCCAATTTTCTCTGCTACATTACTAAACAGTTCTGATACAGCATTTTTATCTCTTAAATTGCTAAAAACAATTCTACGGTTATGCGTACCTTTTTCTTTAGTCTGATTATTTTCAGCTTTAGATTTTGTGATTAAAGGTTCAATAAACTGCTTTAAAGCTTTTGCTTTTGCTGTAGTAGTATTGATTCTTTTATGCTCAATTAAAGAACAAGCCATATTCGCTAACATTGCTTTTCTGTGAGCTGCTGTTCTTCCTAAATGATTGAATTTTTTTCCGTGTCTCATTTTATAATTTTATCATCTTGCTACCAAACTCGATATAACGAGGAGCAAAATATGATTACTAATCTTTATCTAATTTATACTTTGCTAAATCCATACCAAACTGAAGTCCCTTGTTAATAACTAGTTCTTCTAACTCGGTTAAAGACTTTTTACCAAAGTTTCTAAACTTCATTAAATCGTTTTTGTTAAAAGAAACCAAGTCACCAAGAGTATCTACTTCTGCTGCTTTTAAACAGTTTAAAGCACGTACAGATAAATCCATATCAACCAATTTGGTTTTCAATAGTTGTCTCATATGTAACGACTCCTCGTCATAAGTCTCTGTTTGAGCAATCTCATCTGCTTCTAAAGTGATACGCTCATCTGAGAATAACATGAAGTGATGAATTAAAACTTTTGCCGCTTCTGTTAAAGCATCTTTTGGGTGAATAGAACCATCTGTTACGATTTCAAAAACCAATTTTTCATAATCGGTTTTTTGCTCCACTCTAAAATTTTCAATGCTATATTTTACATTTTTAACTGGTGTGTATACAGAATCTACTGCTATACTACCTATAGGCGCATTGGATTTTTTGTTTTCCTCTGCAGGAACATAACCACGACCTTTCTCAATAACAATTTCTAAGTTAATGGATACTTTAGAATCCATATTACATATCACCAAATCAGGGTTTAACACCTGGTATCCTGAAATGAACTTCTGAAAATCGCCAGCAGTTAATTTATCTTTTCCGCTAAGAGAAACAGAAACTGTTTCGCTCTCAACGTCTTCAATCTGTCTTTTAAAACGAACTTGTTTTAAGTTTAATATTATCTCCGTTACGTCTTCTACAACGCCTGGAATAACAGAAAACTCATGCTCAACTCCGTCTATTCTTACTGATGTTATTGCAAAACCTTCTAAAGAAGAAAGTAATACTCTTCGTAATGCGTTCCCAACAGTTAATCCGTAGCCAGGTTCCAAAGGACGAAATTCAAATTTCCCCTCGAAATCTGTCGAGTCTATCATTATAACTTTATCGGGCTTCTGAAAATTAAGTAGTGCCATAATTGGATTAGTGTTGTTTTTATTTAGAATATAACTCGACGATTAATTGCTCTTTAATGTTCTCAGGAATTTGAAGTCTTTCTGGTACGCTTACAAACGCACCTTCTTTCTTATCATTATTCCATGTAATCCATTCATAAACGCTACTATTATTTGCAATAGAATCGTTTATAGATTGAACAGATTTAGACTTTTCACGTACACCAACAACATCTCCTGCTTTAAGAGAATATGATGGAATATTTACTAAACCTCCATTTACTGTAATATGTCTGTGCGAAACCAATTGTCTTGCTCCTCTTCTTGAAGATGAAAGACCCATTCTGTAAACAACGTTATCTAAACGAGACTCACATAATTGTAAAAGCACTTCACCAGTAACACCCTCTTTCCTTTTAGCTGTAGCAAACAAATTTCTAAATTGCTTTTCTAAAATACCATAGGTATACTTGGCTTTTTGCTTTTCCATTAACTGGATTGCATATTCTGATTTTTTTCCACGACGACGGTTATTACCGTGTTGTCCTGGAGGGTAATTTTTTTTATCGAAGGCTTTATCTTCTCCGAATATCGCTTCGCCAAATTTACGTGCGATTTTTGATTTTGGTCCTGTATATCTTGCCATCTTCTTAGTTTATGAAAGTGTGATTATGAATTAAGGCTTATCCTTCGATAATCTTTAGTACACTCTCGGTGAAAATTCGCCATTGGCGAACCCTATTAAATAATTATACTCTTCTTCTTTTTGGTGGTCTACAACCATTATGCGGCATTGGAGTAACGTCAATAATTTCAGTCACTTCTATTCCTGCATTATGTATAGAGCGTATAGCAGATTCTCTACCATTACCTGGTCCCTTTACGAATACTTTTACTTTTCTTAAGCCAGCTTCATGAGCTACCTTAGAACAGTCTTCTGCAGCTACTTGAGCAGCATATGGAGTATTCTTTTTAGAACCTCTAAATCCTAATTTACCAGCAGAAGACCATGATATTACGTCTCCTTTTTTATTAGTTAAAGAAATAATGATGTTATTAAAAGAAGCTGTAATGTGAGCTTCTCCATTAGAATCAACTATAACTTTACGTTTTTTTGCTGTTTTAGTATTTGCTTTTGCCATAATACCTAACTATTATTTAGTTGCTTTTTTCTTGTTAGCAACTGTTTTACGCTTTCCTTTTCTTGTTCTAGAGTTGTTCTTAGTACGTTGCCCTCTTAATGGCAGTCCAGATCTATGACGAATACCTCTATAACATCCAATATCCATTAGACGTTTAATATTAAGCTGCGTTTCTGAACGAAGCTCACCTTCTATTGTATATGAAGATACCGCATCACGAATTTTACCAATTTCATCATCATTCCAATCAGAAACTTTTGTGTCTTCACTTACACCTGCTTTTGCTAAAACTTCTTTCGCACGGCTCCTACCAACTCCGAAGATATAGGTAAGTGCAATTACACCTCGCTTTTGTTTTGGGATGTCTACCCCTGCAATTCTCGCCATAACTACCCTTGTCTTTGTTTAAATCTAGGATTCTTTTTGTTGATTACGTATAATCTGCCTTTTCTGCGAACAATTTTGCAGTCGGCACTTCTTTTCTTTACTGATGCTCTAACCTTCATCTTAGTATCTATATGTAATTCTTGCTTTAGTCAAATCGTATGGGCTCATTTCAAGTTTTACCTTGTCTCCAGGAAGTAACTTAATATAATGCATACGCATCTTTCCAGAGATATGAGCAGTCACAACATGACCGTTTTCTAATTCAACACGAAACATTGCATTTGACAATGCTTCAATTATTGATCCATCTTGTTCTATTGCTGGCTGTTTTGCCATAAATTATGCTACTTTTCTATTTTTGCCGGTTTTCATTAAACCGTCATAATGTCTATTCAATAAATACGAATTCACTTGCTGTACAGTATCAATAGCAACACCTACCATAATTAGCAGTGAAGTACCTCCATAAAACAATGCCCATCCTGCCTGTACATCCATTAACTTAACAACTACAGCTGGTAATACAGCTAATAATGCTAAGAATACAGATCCTGGAAAGGTTATTAAAGACATTATTTTATCTAAGTAATCTCCTGTTTCTTTACCTGGTCTAATACCTGGTATAAAACCACCACTTCTTTTTAAATCATCGGCCATTTTGTTTGTTGGTACAGTAATAGCTGTATAGAAGTATGTAAATATTATAATAAGAAGCCCAAATAAGATATTATAAGCTAGTCCAAAAATATCTGCAAATTGAACTTCCATCCATTGTCCAAAGGCTGTATCATTAAATGTTCTCCCTATTAAACTTGGCGCAAACATAATTGCTTGAGCAAAGATGATAGGCATAACACCAGAAGCATTTAATTTTAAAGGAATGTATTGTCTTGATCCTGTTATATTCTTCTCATAACCACCAGAAGCACTTCTTCTTGCATACTGCACAGGAATTTGACGAATAGCCATTACTAATAATACACTTGCTAAAATTACAAGGAACCATAGAACTACTTCTACAATAATAAGCATAGGGCCTCCAGTACCATTCCATCTAGAAACAGCTTCTTGAGCAAAAGACTGTGGCATAGTAGCAATAATACCAATCATAATTAATAATGATATTCCATTACCAATTCCTTTATCCGTAATCTTTTCTCCAAGCCACATTGCAAATACACAACCTGTAACTAGTATAATTACGGCTGGTACAATAAAGTCTAGTCCTTTACCTAAAACAAAAGCACTATCTGGTACACCAAGCGCTCCTAAACCAAACAAATATGCAGGTGCTTGAACTATACAAATAGCAATGGTTAACCAACGTGTAATTTGATTTTTAGTTTTTCTTCCACTCTCTCCTTCTTTATCAAGTTTTTGAAGATATGGAATAGCTATACTCATTAATTGCACAACAATAGAAGCAGAGATATAAGGCATAATTCCTAATGCAAAAACAGAAGCATTTGCAAATGCACCCCCTGTAAAAGCGTTTAAAATACCTAAAATACCATCACCTGCATTAGCTGACAAATTAGCTAATTGCGCCGTATCAATACCTGGAAGAACAACTTGAGCTCCAAAACGATAAACTAACAATAGTCCAAGCGTAATGATAATACGTTGTCTTAGTTCTTCTATTTTCCAAATATTGGATATGGTCTCAATAAATTTCTTCATAATATAGTATTGTTACAAATTTATTGCTTCACCACCTGCAGCTTCAATTGCTGCTTTTGCTGATGCACTAAATTTATGTGCTGAAACTTTAAGCTTAGCTTTTAATTCACCACCACCTAAAATTTTAACCAATTCGTTTTGTCTTACCAACCTGTTTTCAACTAAAGCCTCAAAAGTAACATCGCCTTTTACAGCTTTGTTATCAACTAAAGTTTGCAATTTATCTAAATTAACAGCCTGATATTCTTTGCGGTTTATATTTTTGAAACCAAATTTTGGTACACGTCTTTGCAAAGGCATTTGACCACCTTCAAAACCAATTTTCTTAGAATAACCAGATCTAGACTTGGCACCTTTGTGACCTCTTGCCGCAGTTCCACCTTTACCTGAACCCTGTCCTCTTCCAAGACGTTTTCCGTCTCTATTTATAGCTCCTTCTGCTGGTTTTAAACTACTTAAATCCATTTTCTTATTTCTTTAAGATTCCTCGGTAGAAACCAAGTGTTCAACTTTTTTTATCATACCAAGAATATTAGGCGTTGCTTCATGTTCAACAACGTGGCCAATTTTCCTTAGTCCTAATGCCTCAAGAGTTCTCTTTTGATTTTGAGGTCTCTTTATAGCACTTTTTAACTGTTTTACTTTAATCTTAGCCATTACTTCCTATCCTTTAAATACTTTTTCTAAACTAATACCTCTTTGCTTGGCAACAGTTGCAACATCTCTTAATTGTAATAAAGCATCAAAAGTTGCTTTTACAACATTGTGCGGGTTTGAAGACCCCTGAGATTTTGAAAGTACATCATGTACTCCAACTGCTTCTAATACTGCACGAACAGCACCACCAGCAATTACTCCTGTACCTTGAGATGCAGGTTTAATAAAAACTCTAGCACCACCAAATTTACCTTTTTGTTCGTGAGGTAATGTTGCTTTAGTTAAAGGTATTCTTACTAAGTTCTTTTTAGCATCTTCAATTGCTTTAGCTATCGCCGTAGCAACATCTTTAGATTTTCCTAAACCATGCCCAACTACACCATTCTCATCACCTACAACTACAATAGCAGAGAATCCAAATGCTCTACCACCTTTAGTTACTTTAGTTACTCTTTGCACACCAACAAGACGGTCTTTTAAATCTAAACCACCTGGTTTTACTACTTCTACATTTTTGTATTTCTGGTACATATTGATTTAGAATTTAAGTCCTGCTTCTCTGGCTCCTTCAGCCAATGATTTTACTCTTCCGTGATACAAATTTCCTCCTCTATCAAAAGCAACAGTTTCTACTCCTGCTTTTTTAGCTTTCTCTGCTATAGCTTTACCTACAGCATTTGCAACCTCTGTTTTAGTTCCTTTTGCATCAATAGCTTTATCTCTTGAAGATGCAGCTGCTAATGTTTTACCATTAACATCATCTATCAATTGAGCATAAATTTCTTTATTACTACGAAAAACAGACAAACGTGGTCTTTCTGCTGTGCCAGAAGAAATCTTTCTAATTCTTCTTCTGATTCGTAATTTTCTTTCAGTGTTGGACAACCCCATAATTCTTTATAATTAAGCTGATTTACCTGCTTTTCTTCTAATTTCTTCTCCTACAAATCTAATCCCTTTTCCTTTGTAAGGTTCTGGTTTGCGGAATGCTCTAATTTTGGCAGCTACTTGACCTACCAATTGTTTATCATATGAAGTTAACTTCACGATTGGATTCTTACCCTTCTCAGAAATAGTTTCAATCTTAACTTCTGGAGCGATATCCATAACTATATTATGAGAAAAACCTACTGCCAAATCTAATTTTTGACCTTGGTTACTAGCTCTATAACCTACACCAACCAATTCTAACTCTTTGGTCCATCCTTTAGACACACCTTCAACCATATTCAAAAACAAAGATCTATATAGACCATGTTTAGCCTTATGCTCTTTTGAGTCAGATGGTCTCTTCACCATTATACTTCCATCTTCCATTGTTACCTGAACACCTGAAAATTCTTGAACCAACTCGCCAAGCTTTCCTTTTACAGTAATAAGGTTCTCTTTAAGATCAACCGTTACTCCTTCAGGAACCAAAACTGGATTATTACCTATTCTAGACATTTCTCTAAAACTTTTCTCTTATTAATATACGTAGCACAATACCTCGCCACCAACATTTTCTTGTTTAGCTTGCTTACTTGTCATTACTCCATGTGAAGTAGATACAATAGCTATTCCTAAACCATTTAATACTCGTGGTAAATCTTCAGAACCAGAGTACTTTCTTAGACCTGGTTTACTTACACGTTGTAATTTTTTAATTACAGGTGATTTTGTAAACTTGTCATACTTCAAAGCAATTTTAATATTCCCTTGAACTGTGTCATCTTCGAATTTGTAACTAAGGATATATCCTTGGTCAAATAGTATCTTAGTCATCTCCCTTTTAAGGTTAGATGCTGGTATGTTCACTACTCTATGGCCAGCACTGCTAGCATTACGAACTCTTGTTAAATAATCTGATATTGGATCTGTAAGCATTTCTACTACTCTTTTATTCTATTTACCAACTTGCTTTTTTAACTCCAGGTATTAATCCTTGGTTAGCCATTTCTCTAAATGTAACTCTTGAAATACCAAATGTTCTCATGTAACCTCTTGGTCTTCCCGTTAATTTACAACGGTTACGCATACGTACAGGAGAAGCATTCTTTGGCAACTTTTGCAAAGCTTCATAATCTCCAGCTTCTTTTAAAGCTTTACGCTTTTCAGCATATTTAGCTACCGTTTTTGCTCTTTTACGTTCACGAGCTTTCATTGATTCCTTAGCCATACTAATTCTTTTTAAAGGGAATTCCCAATTCGGTTAACAAAGATTTTGCTTCTTTATCCGTATCGGCAGAAGTCACAAAAGTGATATCCATACCGTTTATTCTATTAATTTTATCGATATTGATTTCTGGAAATATTATTTGCTCAGTAACCCCAAGACTATAATTTCCTCTACCATCAAAACCTGTTGCACGAATACCTTGAAAATCTCTTACCCTTGGCAAAGCCGCTGTAATTAGACGATCTAAAAATTCATACATACGTTCTCCTCTCAAAGTAACTTTTGCCCCAATTGGCATTCCTTTACGCAGTTTAAAAGCGGCAACATCTTTTTTAGACATTGTTGATATTGCTTTTTGACCCGTAATCATAGTTAATTCTTCAACAGCGTGGTCTATAAGTTTTTTATCTGCAACAGCAGCACCTACACCACGACTCACTACAATTTTTTTCAGCTTAGGAACTTGCATTACATTTTTGTAACCAAACTCCTCAGAAAGTGCTTTTACAACACGTTCTTTATATTCTTGCTTTAATCTTGGAATGTAACTCATAACTAAATTATTTCTCCAGATTTTTTAGACACTCTAACTTTTTTTCCATCTCTTACTTCATATCCAACTCTTGTTGCATCGCCTTTGGCGTCAATCAAAGAAAGGTTAGAAATATCGATAGGAGCTTCTTTTTTAACAATACCACCTTGAGGGTTATTTGCACTAGGTTTCTCATGCTTAGAAACCATATTAGCACCCTCTACAATAGCTTTATTTTTTTCAGCATCCACACGCATCACCTTTCCTTCTGTACCTTTATGGTCTCCAGTGGTAATTCTTACTGTGTCTCCTGTTTTAATTTTCAACTTTGTCATCTCTTCGTTCAATTACAATACCTCTGGGGCAAGTGAAACTATCTTCATAAATTGTTTGTCACGCAATTCTCTTGCAACAGGACCAAAAACACGAGTTCCTCTCATTTCGCCTGTTGGATTTAATAATACACATGCATTATCATCAAAACGAATGTAAGAACCGTCTGGTCTTCTTACTTCTTTCTTAGTTCTAACTACAACTGCAGTAGAAACAGAACCTTTTTTTATACCACCATTTGGTGTAGCTTCTTTTACAGTCACTACAATTTTATCTCCAACAGAAGCATATCTTCTTTTTGTTCCCCCAAGTACGCGAATGGTAAGCACTTCTTTAGCACCCGTATTATCCGCAACTTTTAATCTAGATTCTTGCTGTAACATAATTATTTAGCTCTTTCAAGGATTTCAACCAATCTCCAACATTTAGTCTTACTCAATGGTCGGGTTTCCATAATTTTTACGGTATCACCTTCTTTGCAGTCATTTTTTTCATCATGAGCTACATACTTCTTGGTTTTCAAAACGAATTTACCGTACATTGGATGTTTTACACGCTTAACCTCAGCCACTACAATGGATTTCTCCATTTTGTTACTGGTTACTACGCCAATCCTTTCTTTTCTTAAATTTCTTGTTGTTTCTTCCATAAGGCCGAACCCGTTATTGTAATTCCCTTTTAGTTAACTCTGTCGCCAATCTCGCCACCGTTCTTCTGGTCTTTCTAATCTGCATTGGATTCTCAAGCGGAGTTACTGAATGCGCCACTTTTAAATCTGAATATTCTTTCTTAGTATCAGCTAATCTTTGCTGAAGCTCTTCAACCGATAGTTCTTTTATCTCTGCTTGTTTCATCTCTTATCAGTTATCTTTTTAAGCTGCTTCGTAATCTCTAGCAACAATAAATTTTGTTTTAACTGGCAACTTCTGTGCCGCTAATCGTAAAGCTTCTTTAGCCACTTCATGTGGTACACCAGCTATTTCAAACATAATTCTTCCAGGCTTAACAACAGCTACCCAATACTCTGGCGCTCCTTTACCTTTACCCATACGTACCTCTAAAGG
>CAZLUS010000061.1:0-13517 GCA_964562775.1 uncultured Flavobacteriaceae bacterium
CTATTACTTACTTGCAATAATTTACCATTATATAAATTATGTCCTGTTAAAGCAAAGTTTTTAATATATGTAGCCATTTCTATTGCAGTTACAGGGGCTTTATAACCAGGAAAAGCTTCTTCTAACATTTCGGTTTGAACTGCACCAATAGCTAATACATTAAAACAAGGACCCGTTTCTTTAAACTCTTCTGCCCATAACTCGGTTAGGGTAATAACCGCTGCTTTACTTGAGCTGTAAGCAGAAAGCCCAGGGAATTTTAAACTTCCTTGAACACCACCCATAGAACTTATAGTTACAACATGGCTATCCTTGTTCATTTTAGGCAAAACAGCCTTAGTAACTGCTGCCACACCAAAAACATTAACGCTATATACTTTTTCAAATTCTTCGGCACTCGTTTCTAAAAAAGCTTTGTTTAGTATAGCACCTGCATTGTTTATAAGTACATCTACAGTACTCCAATTTTCAATAGCATCAGTGAGTTTTTTATAATCGTTCTTGTTCTCCAAATCAAAAGGAAGAGCAGTAACATTAGCTAATTGCAAATTATAAATTGGCTTATGATTTCTAGAAAGTGCTAAGACCTTATTTCCAGCTTCAGAAAATAATTTTACCAATTCAAAACCAATACCTCTGCTAGTACCTGTAATAATAATATTTGCCATTAAAGCTAAGATTAATTTAATATAACTTCTTGCGTTGGAGCATTAGAAATTCCTTCTAAAACAGGAAGCAGTTTATTTATCATATTCGCCATATGATTAAAATCCATTAGTTCCAGCTCATCGCCTACTTTATGATAATGGTTAAAATTGGTAAAATCAAAAGTGCAATAGGTATGCGAAGGCACTTTAAATTCTTTATAAAAATCGTAGTTGTCTGACCGTTGAAACAAGTTATACTCCTTAGCAGTAGGTAGAAAACCTATCAATTTTTCGCCTGCATATTTATTACTAACCTCAGCTAAATTAGACATTTCATATCCCGTAACATATAAATCATAGTCTCTTCCTTTTAAAGGCACACCTATCATTTCAAAATTAAGCATGGTATACAGGTTCAATTGCTGTTCTTTAAGTTTTTTAGCTAAATGCCGTGACCCCAATAAACCTTTCTCTTCGGCACTAAAAAGCGCAAAAATTAAACTACGTTTATTGATTTTATGCTTCGCAAAATAACGAGCAATCTCCATTACAGAAGTTGTTCCAGATGCATTATCATTAGCACCATTAGCAATAGCGTCTCCATTCTCTTCTTTAATAATACCTATATGATCGTAATGCGCACCTATAACGATATATTCGTCTTTTAGAATTGGGTCGTTACCCTGCAACAAACCAACAATATTATAAGATGTCTTTTCGAAATTTGATAAGGTATCTCTATAAGAGGTAAAATAGGGTTGAATATCATTTTCGGCAAAATGCTTTTCAATATACTTAGCAGCTATTTCTATTCCTTCACTTCCAGAATCGCGCCCTTTTAATTCATCAGAAGCTAAAAAACTCATGATGCTTTCAATATTTTTGGCACTGGTAAATCCATCTATACTTACTTTGGGTTCTATCTTGGCTTTTAAACCTTCCGGACCTCCTGGTTCAGCAGTTTTTATATTTTCAGAGTTGGTTTCTATTAGTTTAGGTGCACCACATGTCATGGCAACTAAAAGGGCTAACAAACTTATTGCTATTTTCATTATTCATTTTTTTGAATTGACTAAAGATAAAAAAAGCATTCGCTTTTGACGAATGCTTTTTTATATGATATGCTGTTTTAACTATGCTAACATAGTAACAGGATTTTCTAAATAAGACCTAAGAGTTTGTAAAAATTGTGCTCCAGCTGCCCCATCTACAGTTCTGTGATCACAAGCTAAAGTAACTTTCATGGTATTACCAACTACAATTTCACCATTTTTAACTACTGGCTTTTCAACTATAGCACCAACGGATAAAATTGCAGAATTAGGTTGATTTATAATAGAAGTAAATTCTAGAATACCAAACATTCCTAAATTAGAAACTGTAAAAGTACTTCCCTCCATTTCTGCAGGTGTTAGTTTCTTGTTTCTAGCTCTTATTGCCATATCTTTTACAGAAGCACCAATTTGCGTTAAACTCATTTGGTCTGTAAATTTTAGAACAGGCACCACAAGACCATCATCAACCGCTACAGCAACACCAACATTAATATGGTGGTTGTATATTGTTGTATCCTTATTCCAAGTAGTATTTACTTGAGGGTGCTTTTTTAAAGCCATTGCACAGGCTTTTAGCACCATATCATTAAAAGACACTTTAGTATCTGGCAAACCGTTTATCTGAGACCTAGAAGCCTTAGCATTATCCATATCAACCTCAATGGTTAAATAATAATGTGGCGCACTAAACTTAGATTCACCTAAACGCTTAGCAATAATCTTACGCATTTGAGAGTTTTTAACCTCTTCAGTACGCTCTTCACCAACTGGCAAGTTTATTGGAGCTACAAAAGCTGCTGAAACTTTAGATTCTTCGGAAACTCCTGATTGAGCAGTATTTGCTTGTGCTGATGGTTGATAATTTTCAACATCACGCTTAACAATTCTACCATTATCTCCTGAGCCATTAACAGTTGCTAAATCTATTCCTTTATCTGAAGCTATTTTTTTAGCTAATGGAGATGCAAAAACACGCTGACCATCAGTTACTGAAGTAGTTTCAACTTTATTAGGTTCTTCTTTTGGTTTAGCCATTTTTACGGCTTCCTGGCTGGCTTCTTCTTTTGTTGAACTACTAGAATTTGCACTTAAAACTGCATTTACATCTGTACCTTTTGGGCCAATAACTGCCAATAAACAATCTACAGGTGCTCCTTCTCCTTCTTGTATACCAATATGCAATAAAGTACCTGAATAAAAAGACTCAAACTCCATGGTAGCTTTATCTGTCTCAATTTCAGCAAGAATATCACCTTCTTCTACAACATCGCCTACATTTTTAAGCCATGATGCAACAGTACCTTCTTCCATAGTATCACTCAAGCGAGGCATTGTAATTATTTCAACGCCCTCAGGAATATCAACTTTAGCAGTTTCTGCTGCGGCGGTATTATTTGAATCCACTTCTACTTTAGGTTCATCTTCTACAGGCTTAGTATCTTCGGTAGCTGTATCAGTTCCATTTAAAAGTGCAGAAATATCCTCTCCTTCTTCTCCAATAATGGCTAATAAACTATCTACGGGAGCTCCATCGCCTTCTTCAATACCAATATGCAATAATGTTCCCTCATTAAAAGATTCGAACTCCATTGTAGCCTTGTCAGTTTCTATTTCGGCTAAAATATCACCTTCTTCAACTTTATCACCAACACTTTTAAGCCATTTAGCCACAGTACCTTCTTCCATGGTATCGCTTAATCGCGGCATGTTTATTATTATTGCCATTTAGCTATAATTTATGTTGTAAAAATGGATAATCTTCTTGTTCATAGACCATATCGTACATTTGCTGTACTGGTGGAAAGTCTGATTCTTCTGCAAATTTTTCGCACTCAAGAACTAAATTTTTCACACGCTTATCTATTGCTTTTAAATCGTCTTCAGATGCATATTTCTTTTCTAGAATAACATCTTTAACTTGAGTAATAGGGTCTATTTTTTTGTACTCTGCAACTTCTTCTTTTGTTCTGTAGTGCTGAGCATCGGACATTGAATGCCCTCTATACCTATAGGTTTTCATTTCTAAAAAAGTAGGTCCACCGCCAGTTCTTGCGCGTTCAATAGCCTTATCTACTTCTTTTGCTACACTAACAGGATCCATACCATCTACGGGAGCGCAAGGCATTTCGTAACCTAAACCTAATTTGTAAATATCTGTTGAATACGATGTTCTTGCTACAGAAGTTCCCATAGCATAGCCATTGTTTTCGCATATAAACACTACTGGCAATTGCCAAAGCATTGCTAAATTAAAAGCCTCATGTAAAGAACCTTGTCTTACAGCACCATCACCCATATAACACAAAGTAACATTATCACGTTTAAAATATTTATCGGCGAATGCTAATCCAGCTCCTAAAGGAATTTGACCACCAACAATACCGTGACCACCATAAAAACGATGTTCTTTAGAGAAAATATGCATAGAACCTCCCATACCTTGAGATGTACCAGTAACTTTTCCATACAATTCTGCCATTACTTTTTTAGGGTCCACACCCATACCAATAGGCTGAACATGATTACGATAAGCAGTTATCATTCTATCTTTACTCAAATCCATTGCATGTAATGAGCCCGCTAAGACAGCTTCTTGACCATTATACAAATGGAGAAATCCTCTTACTTTTTGTTGTATGTATACTGCCGCTAGTTTGTCTTCAAACTTGCGCCAAAAAAACATGTCTTCGTACCATTTTAGGTAAACCTCTTTGGTGATTTTTTTCATTAAGTAACTATATTAAATGATGTTGGCTTTAGCAATGTATAAACAAAAATACATATAATATCTTTTTAGAAAACAATTGTTTTAAGAATCCCGAAAAAAAGTAACACCAAAGACTATATGAACTAATTATCAATAAATGTACGTTTAAAATTTTTCTTTTCCATCTCCTTTTAAAACAACAATTTTAATAGATGGAAAATAATCAAAAACACATAAAAAAGCCTTGCAAAATTATATTCTTGCGGCTATAAAAAAAGAAAACCCCAACACAATGTTGAGGTTTCACTAATTATATATTTATATTTTTAATTGTTATAAAACTGCTCTCCTAAATTAAAAGAAAGAGAGAAACGTAATGAGTTTTCTAATGGGTTTCTAACTTGTGCAGTTGAAAACAAATACGAAAGGTCTATTTGAGCTGCCTTAAATTTAAAACCAGCACCAATTGTTGCAAACTGTCTTGACCCTTTATCTAGGCTTTCATTAAAATAACCTGCTCTTAGCATAAAAACATCTTGATACTTATATTCTGTTCCTAAAGCCCAGGTAACCTCTCTTAATTCTTCACTAAACCCATCTGGAGCATCACTAAAAGACTCTATTGCACCTGTAAAAAAGCCTATACTTTGGTATTCTGCATTATCTAAAGCATCAATATCTCCATCACCATCAAAATCCCTAGGCGTTGGAACCAATAATTTATTAAGCTCTGTGTATACACCTACTACATTATCTGCATCTAAAATAAAATCAAAACCTGCCCCTAAACCTAAATTAGCCGGTAAAAAGTTCTCTTGACCACCTTCTTCATATTGTATCGATGCTCCAAGGTTAGATATATTAAACCCTAAACGCCATCTACCATCAAAATTATTATAAGCAACTTCTCTAGACTGATAAAAACCTGCAATATCAACAGCAAATGAATTACCAGCTTGAGAATCTTGAGAAGCATCCTGTAACCTTAGATTAGAACTTATGAACCTTCCTCCAACTGCCATTGAAAATGTTTCACTAAGTTTCAATGAATAGGAAGCATCTAATGCAAATTCGTTTGGATTTACTAGTGTACCCACTTCGTTAATAGTTTGCCTAAGTTCAATCTCTCCTAAACTAAAAAATCTAAGCCCAAATGCTAAAGCACTCCTATCTGATATTTTATTAGCAAAAGTTGCAGAAAGTAAACCTACATCTGAAACTACATTTTCTAAAAATGGGGTATAACTTGCAGTAATAATAGTTTTATGCTCTGCAAAAGCAAATTTAGCTGGATTCCATTGTTGTGAAAAACCATCTGCAGAAGTTGCCACTCCTATGTCTCCTAAACCAGAAGCCCTTGCGTCACCTGAAATAGTTAAAAATGGTACAGCAGTAGTAATTACTCTTTCTTGCACATCTACATCAGTTTGTGCAGATATTTTTAAAATACAGGCAAGCCCTATTAATAAGGTGATTTTTTTCATTTCTTAGTATTATATAATGTAACTCTTAAATCGTAGTTTATTTAATTCTCGCATTAGCAAAACAACGAATGTATACATAGGGAACGCACTTTTTAGCAATTTCTTGTTTAAAAGATGTAATTTTTAGATTAAATGTCATTTAACAAGAAAAAAAACAAATTTAAAACCATAAGCCTCCTTACATACTATATTGAATTTTCAATCGTTATTGAAACAGTAAGGCAAAATAAAATTCTGAAAAGTTTTTTTCGTGAGTACAAAATATTGTGCTCATCTTTTCGTTTTAATGCCTAAAGTGATATTAAATCAAATAAAATTTAAAGTAACCAAAATCTAAATTTTGGTTTATTGAAATCAAGTCCTAATTATGAAAAAACACATAGTAAAAGTTGTACTTTCCAGTGTGGTTGTAGCGGTAAGTTTTTCAAGTTGTAAAAATTCTTCCTCTTCAAAAAACGTATCGAGAGGTACTGGATGGAAAATTAATGCCAAAGAAGGCGGTTTTCAATACAACTCTGAGTTTAAAGAACAAGAGACACCTCCGGGAACTGTTTTTATAGAAGGTGGTACCTTTACAAAAGGACAGGTTCAGGATGATGTTATGCACGACTGGAATAACACACCAACTTCACAACATGTTCAGTCGTTCTACATGGACGAAACCGAGGTAACCAATGTAATGTATTTAGAATACTTAGATTACTTAAAGGCGGTATACCCTCCAGATAATCCATTGTACGAAAACATATATAAAGGTGCTTTACCTGATACACTTGTATGGAGAAATCGTTTAGGATTTAATGAAACAATGACCAATAACTACTTACGTCATCCAGGTTATGCTGAATATCCTGTAGTAGGTGTAAATTGGATTCAAGCAACGCAATATGCTGAATGGAGAACAGACCGTGTAAATGAATCTACATTAGAAAGAGAAGGTTACATTGCTCAAGATGCAAAATACCAAGTTCTTAGTGGTGAAATTGACGGTACGTTTAGCACAGAAGCTTATCTAAATAATCCAGAATCTGTTTATGGAGGTCAAATAGATTCTCTACAAGGAAAAAAGAAAAAAGATTCTATAAGTAATTTTGCAAAAAGAAGCTCAGGAATCATTTCTCCTGAATATCGTTTGCCAACAGAAACTGAGTGGGAGTATGCAGCTCAGGCTATTATTGGAACTCGTGAGTATAACAATTACCGAGGTAGAAAAAAATATCCTTGGGAAGGTAGTTATACTAGAAATGGTCAGCGTGTTGGTCGTGGTGATCAATTAGCAAACTTTAAGCAAGGAAAAGGAGATTATGGCGGTATTGCTGGATGGTCTGATGATGGTGCAGATATTACTGGAGAGATTAAATCTTACAAACCAAATGATTTTGGTCTTTATGATATGGCTGGTAATGTTTCTGAATGGGTAGCTGATGTATACAGACCTATAGTAGATGATGAAATAAGTGATTTCAACTATTACAGAGGAAATATATATACTAAGAAGGCAATTGGTGAAGATGGAAAAGTACAAATTCTACGTGATTCTGTAGCTTTCGATACACTACCTAACGGTAAAGTAGTAGCTATTAATCTTCCAGGAGAAGTTAAAGAAATTCCTGTCGATGATCAAGAAACCTACTTAAGAACAAATTTTTCGTCTAGTGATAATAGAAGCTACCGCGATGGTGATGCGGGGTCTTCTAGATTCTTCGAAAGATTTAGTGATGATGAAGATGAAGAAAATGGTAGAAAAATGTATGATGCACCTAAACACAAAGTTGAGCGCGATTCTACTGGTAAAGTTTTACGACAGTATGATACTTCTAACTATAGAACATCATTAATTAATGACGAAGTAAGAGTTTATAAAGGAGGTTCTTGGAGAGATAGAGCTATTTGGTTAGATCCAGCGCAACGTCGTTACCTGCCACAATACATGGCTACAGATGATATTGGTTTTAGATGTGCAATGTCTAGAGTTGGTTCTAAATCAAAAACTAAAAACAAGACCGTAAGACATAAAAAAGCAAAATAGAATAATTTCTATTATAAAACTAAAAGCCTTGATATTCCATCAAGGCTTTTTTTTATCTTCGGTTTATGAATATAGCCGAATTACATAAATTGTTTTTAAAGTTTTCTACTATCTCAACAGATACTAGAAATATTACTAAAAATTGCTTATTTTTTGCACTTAAAGGGCCAAACTTTAATGGCAATAAATTTGCTGAAGAAGCTATAAAAAAAGGCGCTTCTTATGCCATAGTAGATGAAAATAAATACCATACCTTAGAAAACACAATCCTTGTTAAGGATGTTTTAAAAGCATTACAAGAACTAGCAACATTCCACAGAAATTATTCTAAAGCCCGTGTAATTTCGCTAACGGGTAGTAACGGTAAAACAACGACCAAAGAACTTCTTAATATAGTACTCTCCAAAAAATACAAAACTGTAGCCACCAAAGGGAATTTAAACAACCATATTGGTGTTCCGTTGACTTTACTCTCTATTAAAAAAGACACCGAAATAGCAATAGTTGAGATGGGTGCTAATCATCAAGGAGAAATTGAATTTTTAAGCAATATTGCGCAGCCAGATTTTGGCTATATCACCAATTTTGGAAAAGCCCATTTAGAAGGTTTTGGTGGTATTGATGGAGTCATCAAAGGAAAAAGCGAACTATTTACGTATCTAATCAAAAACAACAAGCATATTTTTTTAAATGCTGACGATGCTATACAAAAAGAAAAACTTGACAGTTACATTAAAAAATTTGGTTTTAGTCAAACCAATTCTGAATATTATCCAATCAAATTTTTAAGTGCTTCTCCATTTGTAGCGCTACTATTTGAAAACATTGAAGTAAACACAAAGCTTATTGGAACATATAATTTTACCAACTGTTGCGCAGCTATTATAGTAGGTAAATACTTTACTATTCCTTTAAATGATATTAAAGAAGCTATTGAATCTTATACCCCAGATAATAACCGTTCGCAATTAATGAACAAGAACGGACACGAAATTATCTTAGATGCATATAATGCTAACCCAACTAGTATGACTGCTGCTTTGGAGAATTTTAGTTTAATTAAAACCAACAATAAAATTTTGTTTTTAGGCGATATGTTTGAGCTGGGTGAATCTGCCGCAGATGAACACCAAGCGATTGCAGACTATGCTAAAAAATTAAACTTTACCAAGGCAATCTTGGTAGGAGAAAATTTTTATGAAGTAACTACCGCTTTCAAAAAATATAAAAACTTTAAAGATTTGGCAGCGTATCTTTCTAAAACAGCTTTACAAAAAAGTGCCATCCTTATAAAAGGATCTCGCGGTATGGCTCTAGAACGTATATTAAATCACCTCTAAATGCTAAACTTTTCTAAAAAAAGGCTATTCTTCCTTTCTTTAATGAAATGACAATCCTTTTTTCACGTACTAATTAATAATAAAATAAGTGTCATGGAGAAAAATAGAATTGTATTTGACGGTGAGTGTAATTTATGTAATGGTGTTGTAGGGTGGTTATTAAGTTTTGCTCAAAAAGATGTATTCGAGTTTGTAGCTTTTCAATCTCCAATGGGGCAACGACTTCTAAAAGCGCATAATTACCCTACCACAAGATTAACAACAGTAATTCTTTTTGATGAAAATGGTTCACACACCCATTCTGATGGATTCTTAAAAATAATCTCTAAAATCCCTAAATGGTGTTTGGCAGCTGCATTATTAGCTTTTATTCCTAGAATAATACGCGATACGATATATAATCTTGCATCAAAAAATAGAATTCTTTTGTTTGGCAAATCTAATGCCTGTACGGTAAGTTTTTAAAAGTGGAGTATACTGGATTCGAACCAGTGACCTCTGCCCTGTCAAGGCAGCGCTCTAAACCAACTGAGCTAATACTCCAATAAAATTAATAGCTATTACCAATCTCCATATTCTGCGGCATTCTTATCTGTTTCGTGTAAGGTAATATGAAGTTGATGACCTGCTATCAACTTAGGCTTTAAAATATCGAAAATAACTTTTACAAAATTCTCAGTAGAAGGCATTTTATTTTTAAACTCTACACAATCTTCATTTAGGTTTTTATGATCAAAACGCTCTTCTACTTCGGTTTTTATTAGTAGACCTAAATCTGCCAAATCCATTACAAAACCTGTTTGCTGGTCTACCTCACCTTTTACTCGTACTTCTAAATCAAAATTATGACCATGATAGTTAGGGCTGTTGCATTTTCCAAAAACTTCAAGATTTTTCTCATCCGACCAAGCAGGGTTATGTAACCTGTGCGATGCATTAAAATGCGCTTTTCTACAAATAGTAACTATCATGCTATATAATAAGATTGCAAATTTACTTTAAAATAAAGTTTCAAAATAAACTTAAAATCAAAAATTCTTTCTAGTCAAAGTAATCGCAATTGTAAAATTTCACTATCAGGTCAAAAGATTGCCATTTTCATCCCATTCTGCTATAATACCTCGCTTACTTTGATCTACACATTTCGCAATCCACTCGGGGTCGTAAGCTACACCGTGCTGGTCTAAAACGTCTTGCGGAACACCATCCCATACATTAGGCGTATTCCCTTTATAACCCAAATCCGCAATTCCTACTTTAGATGTGTAATATCCAGTAACTACAAGGTTTCGCATTAATGCAAAAAATTGAATCTCTAAGGCTTGTTCATCTAATGGCACTTCGGTATCGTGCCAACATATTTCATCACATATTTGTTGTTGCTGTGCTAAAGAAGCTACTTTAAATTCTAAACCAAATTCCTTATTACTTTTATGATTTAGCCACATAAGACCTCCTAAAAGAGTGGGTTGCATCTCTGGAATGTCTTTCCCCATAAATTCTATAAGTTCTGGCACATTAGCTTCTATTGGCCCTCCATGGGGTTCTTTTGGCGGTAAAATAACAGTACTTAATGCAGCAATAGTTTCCATCTCGTGGTCATTAAACAATTGTTCCGCATGTAGTTTTTCTATACGTTCTAACTCTTTTGGGGTTCTTCCAAAATAATTAGAGTCAGTTACTATATTTAAATCACTATTTAAGTCTGCTCCATCTGTTTTACAACCATGAAATGCTAATGCAGAAGCACCAACTCCAAGAATCATAGTTTCTATACTTTTTCTTCTATTCATGGCTTAGATATTTTGTTTTTTTATTTGGTCTATAATATAATCTGATGCTCTCCATGAGAGTGCTAAAATGGTCCATGTACAATTTTTATCTGCTTGAGACACAAAAGGCCCTGCATCTACTATAAATACATTATCAACATCATGTAATTGATTAAATTTATTAGTAACAGATGTTTTAGGGTCATCTCCCATTCTTGTAGTACCCACTTCATGTATAATTTCTCCTGGCACATTTAGCCCATAGTCCTTATCCTTACCTGGCTTTTCTCCTAAATAAATACCTCCCATATTATGGATTATCTCCTCAAAAGTATCTTGCATATGCTTTGCTTGATTCTTTTCTAAGTCTGACCATTTATAGTTAAATTTTAAAACAGGTATACCATATTCATCTACTGTAGTTGGGTCTATCTCGCAGTAGTTTTCTTTTCTTGCGATACCTTCTCCACGACCTCCAAAACCAATTACAGAGCCGTAATATTTTTTTACCTCATCCCTAAGGCTATCACCATAACCCCCAACTTTTAGTCCAAAATATTTATTTAAATCACCCTGATTCCATCCAAAACCGTAATTGGGTTGCCCCATACCACCCCATACTTCAATATGATACCCTCTAGGAAAGTCTAACTTAGAATTATCTCCCCACCATGGAGAATACACATGCAAACCGCCAACACCATCTTCATTATAAGATACTTTCCTATTCATCAGCCCGGGTATTACACCTGCAGCACTAGCGCCTGTAGAATCGTGTAAATATTTACCCACTAAATTGCTGCTATTACCCAAACCGTTAGGGTGTTGTTTACTTTTAGAGTTTAAAAGAATTCGTGCAGAACTACAAGCAGATGCAGCAAGAACTACAACCTTAGACCTTAGCGTATATTCTTTTCTATCTTCTTTATTGATGTAAGATACTCCTGTTGCCTTTCCCTCTTCATTGGTTAAAACTTCTCGCACCATTGAGTTTACAAAAATCTTAACCTTACCTCCGCTTTTCTGTGCTGGAAAAATTAAGCAACTCCCCGAAGAAAAATCTGCATAAGCAGAACAAGAACGATTACATTGACCACAATAGAAACATACGCCACGGTCATTATTTATTTTTTTGGTGAGCATAGATAATCTTCCTGGTATTACAGGAATATTAGATTTTTTAGCTCCATTTATATAAAAAAGTTCGTGCAACCTAGGTTTTGGTGGTGGAAGAAAAAAACCATCTGGGTCATTTTCTAAGCCTTCGTTAGTACCAAACACACCAATTAGTTTATCTACTTTATCGTAATAAGGCTTCACATCATTATAACCTATAGGCCAATCCTCACCATGACCATCTCTAGTCTTTCCCTTAAAATCTTTAGGTCCAAAACGGAGCGATATTCGCCCCCAGTGATTTGTTCGCCCACCTAGCATTCTAGAACGCCACCATCTAAAAATTGTTCCTTTAGTGTGCGTATAGGGTTCACCATCCACTTCCCAATCGCCATAAGACATATCCCAACCACCAAATGCTCGGTCGGTTCCAGCCCCTCTTCTTGGAGACTCGTACGGCCATTTCATTTGCGTCATGGTTTTTGGGTCAGCAGGGTCAAAAAATGGTCCAGCTTCTACTACCGCAACATTAAGACCTGCATCTGCTAATTGTTTTGTAGCCATACCACCACCTGCTCCCGAACCTACTATAATTACATCATAAGTAGTTGAATTTTCTATTATTTGCACGTTTATCTTTTTTAAATACCGCTATTAAGGTAAAAAGAAAAAGTAAACGAAAAGAAGATTATTGAAATTAGTGCTTAAAGAAAATTAAAAAGCCTCCATAAATTGGAGGCTTCTTGTGGGCGCTGAGGGATTCGAACCCCCGACCCCCTCGGTGTAAACGAGGTGCTCTGAACCAACTGAGCTAAGCGCCCTAATCTATTTCTGAATAGGGAGTGCAAATATAGCACCATTTTTTATTTACTAAAACAATATATTCAAAAAAAATTAGACAATCTCTGCTACTACAAATGTGCTACCACCAACATATATAAAATCTTCCTTTTTAGCATTCTTAATAGCACTCTTAAATCCTTTAGAAACTGTTTGGTATACGTTTCCTTTTAAGTCATATTCACTGGCTACTTCGCTAAGCTTTTCCGCCTGCAAACCTCTAGGAATATTAGGACTTACAAAGTAATATCTTGCCTTTTTAGGAAACAATGACAACATATTTTTCAGTTCTTTATCTTCTACAAAGCCTAAGACGATATGAAGTTTTTTAAACTTTTGTTTTTTTATTTGATTTAATACTAAAGATAAGCCCTCTTTATTGTGAGCAATATCACAAATAATATCTGGGTTTTTTCCTAATAATTGCCACCTACCTAACAAACCTGTATTAGACACTACATTTAGTAAGCCTTTGGTTATATGCTTTTTAGAAACCTTAAAACCTTTAAGGCTATCTAAACTAGCTA
>CAZLUS010000062.1:0-13021 GCA_964562775.1 uncultured Flavobacteriaceae bacterium
GCAATAATTTTCCAATCGCCATTAATCTTTTTAAAAATAAGCATAAAGATGCCATTTGCATCTCCTACAGTACGGCTAAGATGGAACTCGCCCATTACAGAATAAGCTCCCTCATTTATTTTAGAAACATCATTAAGTACAAAACGCAATTCACCAAAATGTTCTTTAGTAGGATAGCCTTTTTTGTATCGCTCTAAAGTACTTTGCCATCCTTTTACAACACCACTAGAACCATAGAATTTTAATTCGTCAGATTTCCAATAGCCCTCCATAAAGCCTTCAATGTCATAATTGTTCCAAGCATCCTGTTGTTTGCTAAGAACAGTCTCGATTGCTTTTTTATCATCTGCTTCTATAGTTTTTTGCGCAGTGATTGAAATAGATAGAAATAAGAATAAAAAGGCTACTGTTTTCATATATAGGTGTTTTTATTGATTGAAAAATGAAATTAAACCAATTACTAATAAAACAAAGATTACGGTAAAGAATATTTTTCAAATTAATAAAAAAATTATACTCTTTGCTGTATCTAAAGAAACAGGGGGAAGCTTTCCCTAATCGGGCGTACATCAGTACATGGAGATTGGGCACGTAATTTTACTTTAGACCCCTTCTATTGGTTGCAAATCAGAAAAGCCATTGCTTATAACAAACAATGGCTCTCTATAGTAGTTTTAAAAAAGTTTACTGCGTTGCACCTACATTTTTAAGCTCTTCAGATTTTCCTTTAAGCTTTTCTTTGCCTGCTTTTAAAGAAACTTCTAATTCGTTTAATTTATCTTCTACTTTTTTAAGGCGTTCTTCTTTTTTAGAAATCTCATCAGCACTCATAGACTTGTCTTTTTTTGCCAAGGCTAATTTTTCTTTTACTTCTGCTACACGTGCTCTTCCTTTATTTAAGGTAGCCTCGTCTTTAGCTAACTCTTCTTCAGAATTTTTAAGCTTTTCTTTTACTTGAGAGGCTCTAAAGGCACCAAATTCTTTCCCAGACATATCGCCTTTATTTTTTCCGTAGGCTTTACCTTCTTTTTTTAGTTTTTCTTTTTTCTCCTTTAAATCATCTTCAATTGTGTCATCGTCATTATCGTCGCCAGCATCATTGTCTGCTTCATCGTCTGTAAGCTCTTTGCCTTTTTCTTTCATTTCCTGGGCTTTTTCTTTTCCTTTGCCCTTCATTTTTTCAGCCTTCTCTTTCATTTTCTTTCTTTTTCCCTTGGCTTCTTGCATTTCTGCATCTACTTCTTCACCAGCTTCTTCTGCCTTTTTTTTAATTTTCTCAACTTTTTCTTTCCCTTTTTTTTGAGATTTACCTTGGGCATTAGTTACCCCTACAAAGCCTACTAAGAGTAGTATAAACAGGCTTATTTTAATATTATTTTTCATGATTTCTTTTTATCTATTTATATACTATCTAATTCTTTAAGTAATTCCTCTACCTCTTCCGCTTTTTTATGTACTGTAGTAATTGTAGAGTCTATGGTTTGCTCTACGGCTTCAATTTGTTCTAATTCTTTTGCCGCAGTTTCTTCTTCTTTTTTGTTGTCTTTACAGCATAGGCAACATACGGCTAATACTAGTGCTATACTCAGGGGTTTTACATTCATAATTTTTAATCTATTGGTTAATAACTGTTTATAAAGATAAGACACTTATGTATTAATTAAGTCATAAACATATAATAGACTGAAATAAGATTAAGCAAAAAATGCAATTAAACCTATAATAGCTAACACTAAGACTACAGTAAAGAATATTTTCCAAAAACTATAAGGTCGCGTTCCAGAAATAGTCCCGTTTTCGCCATTAATAAAAAAATTATACTCTTTGCTATTAAAGCGATAAGCACTAACATAAACAGGCAATAAAATGTGTTTAAAAGTCTCTTTAGATAAATTCATATCCATGCTAGTTACCCTTTGGGTATCACCACCAATATCTTGTCTGCACCATCGTTCTGCAATATGTTTGGCTTCTCCTTTAGCAGACAAATGACCTTGGTTTAGCGGAATGGTATATTTTTCGGTTACAAAACCCGATAAAAAACTACTATTAAAAGGCTTTAATAATTTTAAATTCCAACGTGCTATTTTACTAGGTATTCGTCCTTTTTTTTGTTTAGAAGCTTTAACCAAAGTGTCATCTACAAAACCAGAAATATTGCCAGAAGCGGGATACCATCGTGTTTTACGTACCCTTTTGCTTACTGTTTTTCCTTGGGAGTTTCTTACCCGTTGTGTCTCGTAATAATATTCTCCGCGTTGACCAGAATAAGAGGCTTGCAATTGTGCATCAAAAGTCCAATAGGGTAAATACAGGCCTTTTGTAAACTGAGGGTCTAGTGCTGCTTTTTTTAAATTATTAGGTGCAAACCATAGGCTATCCAACCATTTTTTAAAAATCTGAAACGACTTTTTTTGGTCTATTTGAAAAGGGAGTACTGCACCAGGTAAAATCCAATCTTCCTTGTAAACATCTTCAAGAATTAAAGGCATAGTACAATACACACAATGTAATGATTTGTAATTTTCTTCTACATGCTGATTGGCACCACAGTTTTTGCAATGTAACATTGAAATTTCTTCGCTGTGTTTTTGCGCCCCCATTTCTTTTAGATAAGGGTATAATTCTAGCTCTTCAAAACCATTTTCATCAACAGCAATAGCTTCTTGATGACCACAATACGCACAACTAATATTTGAGGTGCCAGGTTGGTACCTTAATTCTGCACCACAATTAATGCAGGCTTTTTTAAGTTCGGTTTGTTGTGGGTTTTCTTTCACAGATACTATTAAAAAGAATCATTTAGATAGCGCAATGAATTTTTTCATTAAACGCTATCAAAATGACAAAAGATATGTTTTAAGCATTTGGTAATGGTGGTGGAGTATTACCCCCTAAAAATGATTTTAATTCCTCAACCTCTTGTAAAGCAGTCCAACTAGCCATGCCTTGTTTCCATACCAAACTTTCTTTGTTAATAGTTCTATTTGCAAATAGTGCTTTAAGTTGGTCAATACTAACGGGGCCTTGCTGTGCTCCGTTTACAGCATAAAAATACTGTACGGCTACTGGCATTGGCGGAGGCATTGCCCCACCAGTTTGTGCAACAGCTTGCTGGCCACCCATTTGAGGTGTCATCATACCGCCCATTTGTTGTGCTAGTACAAAGCCCATACCCATACCCATACCAGCACCAGCAGTTCCGCCTTCATTTTTAGCAGCAGCTTCTATCGCTTTAGCAGTTTTAAACTTAGTAAGCTTGTCTAAATCTAATTTGTCTATACGACTGTATTCGAAGATTTCTTTCTTTAAATCTTCTGGCATTGATACGTTTTCTATGTAGAACTTCTCTAAAGAGATACCAACTGATAAGAATTCAGGAATCATAACCTCTTTACAGGTATCAGAAAGTTCAGAGGTATTAGCAGCATAGAGTTCTATAGGCAGGTTAGCTTCACCTACAGTATCAGTAAAGCGGGTAGCAATTAAACTTTTAAGATGTTCATTGATTTCGAAATTGGTAAAATTGTTATCGGTTCCTACAATATCAATGATAAACTTTCCGGCATCAGCAATTTTAAAAGCATAGGTTCCAAAAGCACGAATTTCTACAAGGCCAAAACGGTCATCACTTAAGGTTATAGGGTTTTTAGTACCCCATTTTTCGTCGGTAAATAAATGGGTATTAACAAAATAAACTTCGGCTTTAAAAGGAGAATTAAAACCATACTTCCAACCTTTTAAGGTAGTTAAAATAGGAAGATTTTGAGTAGTTAAATCATAGGTGCCAGGAGTGAAAACATCAGCAAGTTGTCCTTCGTTTACAAAAACAGCTGTTTGCCCTTCTCGAACAATAAGTTTAGCACCGTTTTTAATTTCGTTTTGGTAGCGCTCAAATCTATGCGCTATAGTATCATCTGTGTAGTCGAGCCATTCAACAATATCAATAAACTCGTGACTTAATTTCTCTTTTATTTTGCTAAAAATATCCATGAATAGTGTTTTTCTAATTTGTGTTCTAAAACTATGAAAAAAAGATGATTTCTTTCTGTGCTTTATTAGTATTAAATTATGGATTATGTTACAATCTAAATTGAAATAATTAGAAAACAGAGGTGTTTTACAATCTAATTATTTTAGAAATTGCCTACATTTATTCTTAAATATTTTTCTATGAAACTAAAGTTAATGGTCACTAGTCTTATTATTAGTGTACTACTTTTTGCTTGTAATGAAACAACTAAAAAAATAAAGGTTACTAATGATGAGGTCGCTTCAATTCAAATGACTTTAGCACAAGCCAATATCCTCGCAGACTTGCCGCTTGCTTGTGTACAAAAAGAATACCCTAATAAAACAGGGCACACTTTAGGTAGTGGAGAAGATTTGGCCGAACCAAAACACTTACACCCCGCTTTTTATGGCTGTTTTGACTGGCATTCTGCAGTACATGGGCATTGGTCTATTGTGAGGCTATTAAAAACCTACCCAAATCTTGCGCAAGCAGCACAGCTGAAAACCATGCTGAAAACCAATTTATCTAAAGAGAATATTGAGCAAGAAACAGCTTATTTTGAAGACAAGCATAATAAGAATTTTGAACGAACTTATGGCTGGGGTTGGCTCTTAAAATTAGCAGAAGAGCTTCATACTTGGGATGACCCTATGGCAAAAGAATTAGAAGAAAATCTAAAGCCCCTAAGTACTTTAATAAGTAAAAAATTAATTGACTACCTACCAAAATTGCAATACGCTGTGCGTGTGGGTACACATAGCAATACTGCTTTTGGATTATCATTTGCATGGGATTATGCGAAAACGGTTAATGACGAAACCTTAATGAATAGTATTCGTGATAGAGCGCTATTTTTTTATCAGAATGATGAAGCATGTCCAATTGGTTGGGAACCTAGTGGTGCAGATTTTTTATCCCCTTGTTTTGAAGAAATAGATTTAATGAGACGTATACTTTCTGAAGCCAAATTTACCGCATGGGTTAACCGATTTTTGCCTGAATTAAAACAAGCCAATTTTGAAGTATCAGTTGCTCGTGTGGGAGACAGAGAAGATGGTCAATTAGTACATTTAGATGGCTTAAATTTTAGCCGTGCTTGGGTTTTTTATGGGTTGGCAAACCAATACCCTAATACTTTTGGGCACCTTTCTCAATTGGCAAATACTCATTTAGCATATTCTTTTCCTAATCTAGTAGGCGATGATTATGAAGGCGGTCATTGGTTGGGTTCTTTTGCTATTTATGCTTTGGGAGCGCAATAACAAATATCGTATTTTACCAATGCTCACTACCAGGTTCTCCTTTAAACGGACCTGCTAGGTTTTCCGTAATCCAACCAGCATAAAACTGTCCTGGTTGTGGCCGTACTTTTTCACCATCCACGAAACAATCAAAGTACTGCGGATAAAATGCAAAATGAGCTGTAATGCACTCAAATTCAGAAAAAGGATTGCTATAACTCCATGCAATAGCTTTTGAAGGCACTTTTTTAAATGCCCAGTAGGTAGCCGAACCTTTCCACTCACATAAAGATTTCTTATTTGGCAGCTGTAACAATTGCGTTTGGTCTACATCAGATGGTGGAAGGTAATAGGTTGGCGGATTTGCAGTTTCCATAACAGCATATGCATTAGTAGTTTTTGCAATGCAAATCGTATCGGAGTATACTGTTATTTCTTGCTGTACTTTTTCTAAAGCCGGAGGTCTCGGAAAATCCCAAACAGAAACTTGTCCTTTTTTAGGTACTGTTGCAAAAGGTGGTCGCTTTTGTCCATTAAACTGCCATTTATTGCGAGCTTTTAAAAGCCAATCAGGCACTTTTCTTTCTTTGTTTTGCACAATTTAAAATTGAATTATACTATTAAAGATAAGTGCTAATCAACTTATCTTCGTCAAAAATTTAGTGTTTTGGATAAAAATGTATTGGGAACCAAATTACTTGCCTGTTGTTATGCCCCAAAAACTGGTTTTTATAGAGACGGTTTCTGTAAAACTGGCGCAGAAGATATTGGCACGCATGTGGTCTGTGCTATAATGACCGAAGAATTTTTAGTCTACTCAAAATTACAGGGAAATGATTTGAGTACACCTATGCCTATGTATCAATTTCCTGGGCTAAAGCCTGGAGACAAATGGTGTTTGTGCGCTGCGCGATGGAAAGAAGCCTACAAAGCAGGAAAAGCACCAGAAGTAATTTTAGAAGCTACCCACCAAAAAGCACTCGACATCATAGATTTTGAATGGCTTTTGGAATATAAATATGTAGCTAATGTTTAAAGCAGTTTTGTTTGATATGGATGGTGTCATCATAGATTCTGAACCGCTACATCATAAAGCCTATTTCGCAATGTTTGAAGAGGTAGGTATAAAAGTATCTAATGTGTTGTACGAAAGTTTTACAGGTCAGTCCACTTTGCATGTGTGTAGACAGTTGGTATCTCATTTTAAATTAGAGCAAGCTCCACAAACATTAGTAAATATAAAACGAAACCATTTTAAAAGGCTATTTTTTAGTGACCCAGATTTGCAGTTAATAGAGGGTGTTTTAGATTGTATAAAAGACTATCATAAAAATGGACTTACACTTGTGTTAGCTAGTTCGGCGTCAATGATAACGATTAATAATGTTTTTACACGTTTTAAATTAGACCAATATTTTAAGGCTAAACTTAGTGGGGCAGACTTAAAAGCATCTAAACCCCATCCCGAAATTTTTCTAAAAGCAGCAGAAGCTTCAGGCTATAAAAAAGAAGCCTGTATGGTTATCGAAGATTCTACCAACGGTATAAAAGCAGCTTATGCTGCGGGAATCTATTGCATAGGTTTTAAAAGCTCGAATTCAAAGAATCAAGACTATACTTTAGCGAATAAGGTAATACAATCGTTTAGTGAGATAGCTTATGATAAAATGATTAAATAGGGTTTTAAGAAAGGGTATCCTCTATAACAATCGTATCATTTTTAGCGTTATTAGTACTAAAAGAAATTTTCATTTTCATTGCTTTTAAATCCACAAAGAGGGCTGCAAAATCATCACCTTTTATCCATTTAATATGTATTAGGTTATTTGGAGTGTTTACTAAATTAAAATTACCATCGAAGGCAGGGTGGGTATTTCTAAAGCGCATCAAGGCTATAAGTTGTTTTAGTATAGGGATATTAAGATGCTCATTAATTTCTTTATTGCTGTAATAATGGCGATTAATATCGCGACCAACATTTGTTTTAGCAAGAAGCTCCATATCATTTTCGCCAGCAAAAAGGCCTACGTAATACACTTGGGGTATTCCAGGCACAAAAAACTGAATTGCTCTAGCGATAAGATAAGCAGTTTTATTTTTGCCTAAAGCATCAAAATAAGTACAATTCACTTGATATAAATCTAGGTTTGATGCAGCTGCACCAGTTGCTTTTAAGCTTTCGCCATTGCTATTGGTATGTATCTGCTCAATAATTTTATCAAGAATACCATCTTCTATTAAACCAGGTTTATCATCTTCTGAAGCAACATCAATAATGCCAATTCCATCATGAGTGTCTAATACTGTAATAACATTTCTTGGACTTACCTTAAGCCACTTTTTAAGACTATCACTATTTTTATTAAATAAAGTGTCTAAGACTAAAACAGGAAGCGCAAAGTCATATACATAGTCAACTTTTTGGGCGATTTCAATTTGAGTTTTATAATGCGAATGTATCTCTACCAATACTTCTATTCCTCTATCCTGAGCTTTTTTAGAAAGCTCACTAATAAAGTCAAATGTTTCTTCTATCATAAAGCAAGAAGAACCTTTTTTCTTTATGGCATAGCCAGCAGCATCTAATCGAATTAGAGATATTCCAGCATTTTTAAAGAGGTCTAAAATTTCTTCTAAATAGTGTTTGCCTAAAGCACTTAGCACATCAATATCAATCTGGTTGGCAGTAAATGTGGTCCATATTAATTTCTTAGAACCATCTTTAAATGTAACAGTGGTAAATGGTAAACTTGGGCGAGGTCTGTATATGTTTAAGATATCTTCTTCAGATGCACCATTAGGGAATATAGTATTATAACTTAAAAATAATGAAGCATAATCTGAATCTTTGCCTTTTTCTAAATAGTCTTGAAATTGGACTGACTTTGCCGAAATATGATTCACAATTAAATCGGCCATTATATCCACTTCTTGGCTTAATTCTTTTAAATCATCCCAAGTCCCAAGTCTTGGGTCAATTAGTTGATGATCAATTGGGTCAAATCCGGCATCTTCTCCGTCTATTGGATAAAAAAATGGTAAAATATGCACTCCACCAAAGAGGCCATTAAGTTCCTTTTGAAATAATTTTTTTAAATCTTTTAGATTCTCACAACCTATTCTATCTACATAAGTTATTAGTTGAATCTTGTTTTGCATTTAGTTTAAAAATTAAATGAAGTGCTTTTATTTACATTCAAAGATAGTATTAGTTGATGATTTTACTATTTCTTTTCAAGCACCTTTAGCAGTGATATAGCGTTTATATTTTCTCATTTTTTAGAGTATTATAAAGTTTAATTTTTGTTCTAGGTTCCTTGAGATAAACTTGAAACATCTGTATCAGAAGCTTCAGGCTATAAAAAAAAAGATTGTATGGTTATTGAAGATTCTACAAATGGTATAAAAGCAGCTCATGCCGCGGGTATCTATTGTATAGGTTTTAAAAGTTCGAATTCTAAAAATCAAGATTATAGCTTGGCTAATAAGGTAATTTCTTCTTTTAAGGAGGTTCACTACAATCAATTGAGCATATTGTAATGAAATTCACCAAAAACGACCTAAGAGACATGAATTTTATATCGAACTCAAGTTAATTAAGAATCTGCTTCTTACTAATTTCACTTGAGTTAGGTAACAACCTAACTGCCAAATACCGTATGAGCTAGATTTTAGTTTAATCTACATAAGCAAGGTCCTCCACTTGAAAAAAACCGTTATCTAGGCGGATAATAGTAATAGAGGTTCCAAAACCTTCAAGCCTTAGGAAGTAATTTATACTTGTCAAAGTATTATCTTTTCGGGTAATACTAAGCTCACTGCTCCATGTTTTTTTTGGCTTGTCTGGTTGCGGTATGGTTTCTTTCTTAGGCCCAGAAGGATTAGGGAATCCTAGTGATTTTGGAATTTTATATAAGGCACAGACAATATAATAAGCTTCATGCCAAGAGGTGGTTGGTAAAGTAAATGTATCCGTGCTACCTTGATGAAAATCAGGACTATTTGGTTTGGTTTTAAAGGAAGTTCCAGAAAATTGTTCTTTAAGTTCATCGATATAAGCTTGGGCAGATTGGGTCTTTTTAGGAAGTGGAAGTTGTGATAAATAACCACTAAAGCAATAGCCTATAGTATCGTTAAATAGAACCTTAATCATACTGCCTTTTATATGCTCAACTTCAAAAGTGTTCCCTAAAGGTTCTTTAAGAAGTGTTACCTCACTTCTTAAAGGCATAACGGTAATACGTTCACTTTTTAGTGTTTTTTCTTTCCTAAGACTTAATCCATTGGGGACTAAAACATACCTTTTGTTTTCTACATCATTGTTTAGAGGTTCTTGAGCTTTACCTATAATGAAGGTAAAAAACAACAGAATAAGTATTGGAGCTGTAAAAGTTTTTTTCATGGACTTTATCCTTAGAATCAATATTAAATATATAGACAAATTACTTAGGAATTTCCATAAATGTAAAATCAAGAGCTATAGCATTAAAATTTCAGTCTTTTTCATTACTTTTAAAACTGACGAATTCAAAAGGTGTTTTTCGTTTTAGTCATTTCGAACCGAATGAAAATGATTGTGAGAAATCTAGATTTCTCAATCGTAGTGAAACTACTCATTTCGAAATGACATTCAGCTAAAACCACCAACCAAAAAAACACAAATGAAGAAATACTTTACTCAGCTATCCTTATTAGCCCTAGCCTTATTACTTGTGCCATTGAATCTAAGCGCGCAGCGAAGAAATAAAACCCAGAAGGCGGTGCCTTCAATACCTTCAGAATTATATTCTAGTATGGAGTATCGTTTGGTAGGACCGTTTCGTGGTGGGCGTTCTGCTGCTGTTACTGGTGTACCAAACGAACCTAACCTTTTTTACATGGGTTCAACAGGTGGCGGTGTATGGAAAACATTAAATGGAGGTCGTACTTGGGAGAATATTTCTGATGGGTATTTTGGCGGTAGTATAGGAGCAGTTGAAGTAGCTAAAAGCGACCCAAATGTAATCTATGTAGGTGGTGGCGAGAAAACCCTTAGAGGGAATGTGTCTAGCGGGTATGGTATATGGAAAACAGAAGATGCAGGTAAAACATGGACTTCTGCAGGGTTAAAAAATAGTAGGCACGTACCTCGTATTCGCATTCATCCTACAGACCATAATACAGTTTATGCAGCAGTTTTAGGAAATATTTATAAGCCAAACGAGGAGCGCGGTATCTATAAAAGTACTGACGGTGGAAAAACATGGAAAAAAAAGCTATTTGTAAATAGCCAAGCAGGTGCAGTAGATCTAACTTTTGACCCTAATAATCCACGTATTTTATATGCCTCTACTTGGCGCGCAAAGCGCACACCATACTCTTTAAGTAGTGGAGGTGATGGTTCTGCACTATGGAAAAGCACTGATAATGGTGAAACTTGGATGGAGATTTCAAAGAATGAAGGTTTTCCTAAAGATACTTTAGGCATTATTGGCGTAACAGTTTCTCCAAAAAATAGCGAACGTGTTTGGGCGATAGTAGAGAATAAGAAAAAAGGAGGTCTTTATCGTTCTGATGATGGAGGCAAAAAATGGATACAGGTAAATAGCGAGCGTAAACTACGTCAACGTGCTTGGTATTACACTCGTTTGTATGCAGATACCGAAGATGAAGATGTGGTGTATGTACTCAATGTACGGTATCATAAAAGTACTGATGGCGGTACATCTTTTAGCACTTTTAATGCACCGCATGGGGATCATCACGATTTGTGGATTGCCCCAGAGAATAGCAAACGTATGATTATTGGTGATGATGGTGGCGCGCAAGTTTCGTATGATGGTGGTGAAACATGGAGTACCTATTACAATCAGCCCACAGCACAGTTTTATCGTGTAACTACCGATAATGCTTTTCCGTACCGTATTTATGTGGCACAGCAAGATAATTCTACAATACGGGTAAGCCACCGATCTGATGGAGGTAGTATTAGTGAAGATGATTGGGAACCAACAGCTGGTGGAGAATCTGCTCATATTGCTGTAGATCCTACGGATAATGATATTGTTTATGGAGGTAGTTATGATGGATTTCTAACTCGAAAAAATCATAGAACAGGAACAACACGGGGGGTTAATGTATGGCCAGACAACCCTATGGGTGCAGGAGCCGAAGCGATGAAATATCGTTTTCAATGGAATTTCCCTATTATTTTTAGTCGTCATAATCCGAAGAAATTATATACATTTTCTAATCATGTACACGTATCGGAGAACGAAGGGCAAAGCTGGAAACTGTTAAGTGGCGATTTAACAAGGAACGACCCCGCTAAGCTTGTTAGTTCAGGGGGACCTATAACTCAAGATAATACCAGTGTAGAATATTATTGCACCATTTTTGCTGCGAATGAAAGTCCGCTTAAAGAGGGTTTAATATGGGTAGGTAGTGATGACGGATTAGTACATATAACCAAAGATGGTGGTGCAAATTGGGAAAATATTACCCCACCCAATATGCCAGAATGGATGATGATTAATAGTATAGAACCTTCCGCTTTTGATGAGGGGACTTGTTACGTTGCGGGAACTAGGTATAAGCTGGGAGATTTTGCTCCTTATCTATACAAAACCACAGACTATGGTAAAACTTGGACAAAAATTACAAACGGAATAGAAAACGAACATTTTACTAGAGTACTGCGCGAAGACCCAAAGCAAAAGGGCTTGCTATATGCAGGTACAGAAACAGGCATGTATGTGTCCTTTAATGATGGTATTAAATGGAATAAATTTCAATTGAATTTGCCTATTGTTCCTATTACAGATTTAGCACTAAAAGACAATAATTTAGTAGTTGCTACTCAAGGTCGAAGCATATGGGTAATAGATGACCTTACTGTTTTGCATCAACTAAATGCTTCCGATAAAGGAACTGCTATAAAATTGTTTGCACCTAAAGACAGTTACCGTACTAAAGGGCGTGCAGCAACGCAACCAAGTTTGACTTCTGGACAGAATCATCCAAACGGTGTAGTAACACATTTTTACTTAAAAAACATAAATGAAAAGGATAGTATTAGCCTTACCTATACTACTATGGCTGGCGATACGCTTGGTAACTTTAGCACTTTTGCAGAAGAAAAGAAAAATAAATTAAAATTAGAAAAGGGCGGTAATACCCATGTTTGGGACACCCGTGGTAAAGGAGCTGAAAAGTTAAAAGGAATGATTCTTTGGTGGGCTAATTTAGATGGTGCTAAAGCAGTGCCTGGGAGTTATAAAGTTCATTTAAATGTAAATGGGACAAGCCAAAGCGAGACCTTTAAAATATTACCAGATCCAAGAGCTGAGGTTTCTGTAGCAGATATGCAAAAACAATACGATTTTATTTCTAGTATTAACGAAACGATAGATAAGGCACACCAATCCATAAAAAAGATTCGAAAGATTAATGAAAATCTGGATGCTTTTACTAAGAAATATAAAGACAATGAGACTACAAAAGCACTTGTAGAAAAGGCAAAAATGATGAAAGAAAATTTTAGCGATATAGAAAAAGCCTTGTATCAAACTAAAAATAGAAGTAATCAGGACCCTTTGAACTTTCCTATTAAACTCACTAATAAATTGGGTCACTTAAATAGCTTGGTGTCTATTGATGATTTTCCGCCAACGGAACAAGATATCGCAGTTAAAAATGAAATGACGGCTAAAATTAATACGCAACTAGACGCTTTTAATGCACTAGTAGAAAAAGAAATGAAAGACTTTAACGCACAGTTTAATGC
>CAZLUS010000063.1:0-2776 GCA_964562775.1 uncultured Flavobacteriaceae bacterium
CTGTTGGTGATGTGGCAGAAATTACGGTGCCTAATGGTACATTAAAGTTTGATATCTTAGAAATTACACGTTCTTAAATTTCCATTTATTCAAGTAATAAAAATTATAATAAAACAGACTACACTCTAAGTAGCATTATATAAAAATCTATGGCAAGTATATTCACAAAAATTATAAATGGTGAGATTCCTTGCTATAAGATTGCCGAAGATGAAAACTTTTTCGCCTTTTTAGATATTAATCCAAATGCATCTGGTCATACTTTATGTGTTCCAAAAAAAGAAGTAGATAAGCTATTGGATCTAGATGAAACAAGCTATATGGGTTTAATGGCCTTTAGCAGAAGAGTAGGTAAAGCTATTGAAGCTGCAATACCTTGTAAAAGGGTTGGAATGACTGTTATTGGTTTAGAAGTTCCTCATGTGCATGTACATTTAATCCCTTTGCATAGCATGCAAAATGCTACGTTTCAGTATAAAGTAGAGTTAGAAAAAGAAGCTTTTGAAGAAATCGCTAATAAAATTAGACTAGCGCTTAAATAATGTCTTCTGTATAGAGGTAAATTCCAGTTCCTATAAGTGCTAAAATAACTGCTATTATTATAAAAAATAGCGGCGTATACTTTATAGCTTTTTTTTCTGGTATTGCAAGCTTATTATAGTATTCAAAAACACGTTCTATATCTGGTGTCCAGTTTACGGGGTATATTAGTGAAAAGCATTTTTTGCATTTTATTTCGTGAGTAACCTCACCAGTTGTTTTATGATAAAAAGCAGTGTATACGTGTTTTTGATAAAAGCTAAGTTTTAACTCTTGATTAAAACACACGGGGCAATTATTGGTAATCTCGGCATCTTTTATAACCTGTTGTTTTTCTTTTGCCATAACCTAATCACACATGAATCTTTAGAGAAATCTGCATAATAGTTCCTTCTTTACTAGATGAAAATACTCTAATTTTTCCATTATGGTACTCTTCTATTATTCTTTTAACAAGAGATAAGCCTAATCCCCAACCTCTTTTTTTGCTCGTAACCCCAGGTTTAAATATATTTTGATATTCATTTTTTGAAATACCAGAACCCGTATCAGAAATCATAATACGCACTGTATTACCATGTTTTTCTAACTGAATAGAAATATTGCCTTTACCTTTCATGGCATCAATCCCGTTTTTTACTAAATTTTCTATGCTCCAATTATATAAAGGCGGATTTAAAAGAACAGGCAATTCTTCAATTTTAGAACTAAAGGAAAAATGAATGAGTTTAGAACTTCTTCTTTTTAAATATTGATACGCTTTTTCTGTTTCGGCAACAATATCATGTACTTCTAATTCAGGGATAGAACCAACTTTAGAGAAACGTTCGGTAATGGTTTGTAATCTAGAGATGTCTTTTTCAATTTCTTTAGTGATTTCTGGGCTAATGTTTTCAGACTTTAAAATTTCGTTCCAACCTAATAGTGATGTTAATGGCGTGCCAATTTGGTGGGCAGTTTCTTTGGCCATACCGGCCCAAACTTTATTTTGTTCAGAAGCCTTGTTGGTTTTAAAGAAAAAGAAAATGACTACTGCAAAAAGAAAAATGATGAGCAATAACGCAATGGGATAATATTTAAGCTTGTTTAAAACATCAGAATTACCATAATATAAGGTGGCTAATTCTTCTCCTTTATAAGTCATTGGAATAGCATCATTTTCACGTTTAAACTGCTGGATTCTTTTTTGAAGCTTTAAAGAATCAGCTGCTAACTCATCAGCCATATTATGCGTCTTTACACTACCATCTTTATTAATTAATATCATGGGAGTAGACGTGTTATTCTGTAAAATTTTAAACGTAAGATTACCTAGCTCTTGATCTATAGGTGCGTTTAAAAGTTGTGCTTGTGCTGCAGCCCAATTTTCTATTTTTAAGCGTTCTTCTTTCTTAAATCGTTCAAAGAAAATATTGGTATTCCAAAGAATAAGACTTACGATAACAAATGCCGAAACCAGTAAAAAGATATTGGAAGTCCGTCTTTTTGGGTTGAATTTCATTATTAATTCTAATTGAATTTAAAGATAAGGCAAAAAGCACAAAATTGTTGAAAAGGCGTTCATAAACAATTTTCAATAACTGAGGAGTTTCACGTATTTTTGAATTCTTACATTTAAAGAAAAACATATGGAAGTTCAAGGAAGAGTTAAAATGATTGATGAGACTAAAACTTATGGAAACAATGGTTTTAGAAAGCGAGAAGTAGTTATTACTACAGAAGAGCAATATCCGCAACATATTTTGGTAGAGTTTGTTCAAGATAAATGCGATTTGTTGAACAATTATAGTGTTGGGCAGATGGTTAAAATTAGTATTAACCTTAGAGGTAGAGAATGGGTTAACCCACAAGGAGAAACCAAGTATTTTAATTCTATACAAGGATGGCGTATAGAGAATTTACAACAAGAAAATAGTACTGAAAACATACCGCCAGTAGCGCCAATAGAAGCTTTTGAACCTGCTGATAATGTTAAGCAAGAAGATCACGACGACCTTCCGTTTTAGTAGATGGGCTTAACCAAGCTCATAGAAAATATTTTTAGAAGGTATCTGCCTTCTCCTTTCACTATTGCTGTATTGTTAACGCTATTAACTATTGCACTAGCTTTAGTTTTTACAGAGAACAATTCTAATAGTAATCATTTATTTGCTATCCTTTCGTATTGGGAAAACGGAATTTGGAATACCAATCTTTTGGTATTTGCCTACCAAATGATGTTGATTCTAGTCTTAGG
>CAZLUS010000063.1:2876-12997 GCA_964562775.1 uncultured Flavobacteriaceae bacterium
GGAATACCAATCTTTTGGTATTTGCCTACCAAATGATGTTGATTCTAGTCTTAGGTCACGTGCTAGTACTTAGCAAGCCTATGGAACGCTTAGTTCTGGCGATAACTAGCTTAGTAAAAAACACTTCAAATGCAGCAGTTTTAGTTGTTTTTTCAACAATGCTGGTTTCATTTTTTAATTGGGGACTAGGCTTAATTTTTGGAGCAATTTTAGCAAGAAAAGTAGGAGAGTACACTCAAGCAAATTCTATTCCTCTAAACTATCCCTTAATTGGTGCCTGTGGTTATGGAGGCTTAATGGTTTGGCATGGAGGAATTAGTGGTTCTGCACCCATTAAAGTATCAGAATCGGGTCATTTACAAGAATTGTTGGGCAATACGGTTAGTTTAGATGTTATTTCACAATTGCCTTTATCAATTTCTACTGCTTCAACAGTTTTTAGCACATCAAATCTTGTTATCTTTTTTGTAGTACTCTTTTCAATTTCAACACTAGTTTACTTTTTGGGTAAAAAATCTACTCCAAGTAAAATTGAATTGAACCAGTATCAATTTAAATCTATCAATAAAGAAGATTTAATTGGGGCAGAAAAATTAGACCATTCTAAAGTTTTTTCAGTCTTATTTGGGCTACTTGTTCTTACTGTTTTTCTAGTTCGGTATTTACCTTCTATACAGACTTTAAACATAACCCCTAATATGCTTAACTTTTTTATGTTGGGTTTGGCGATATTGCTTCACGGTAGTTTTAGTAGTTTTTTACATGCAGTTAAAGAAGCCATTGCAGATGTGGCTGGTATTCTAATACAATTTCCGCTTTATTTTGGTATTATGGGTATCATGGGAAGTAGTGGTATGATTAATCAGATTTCAGATTTTTTTGTGTCTATAAGCACAGCAACAACCTTACCTATCTTTACCTTTTTTAGCGCTGGTTTGGTAAACGTTTTTGTACCTAGTGGCGGTGGGCAATGGGCTATACAAGGCCCTCTTGTTTTGCAATCTGCCTTGGCATTAGATGTGCCGTTACCTAAAGCAATTATGGCTTTAGCTTATGGCGACCAAATAACGAATATGTTACAGCCTTTTTGGGCATTACCCTTATTAGGGATTACTAAACTAAAAGCAAAAGAAATATTGCCTTATACACTTTTATTTATGTTGGTGGGTACTGTTATATATATAGCAGGATTACTTATTTTCTAAAAGCTATTCCATAACTTTATTGAAAATTTTTCTTTTGGAAAATAGTGGTAAAAACCTTCCTTTATTCTTTTTAAATGACCGTATAGAATTTCCAGATGTAGAAACAGCTAATGAGGATGGGCTTCTAGCAGTTGGTGGCGATTTATCTCCAGAGCGTTTATTACTCGCGTATAAAAAGGGAATATTTCCATGGTTTAATGAAGATGCACTTATATTATGGTGGAGCCCCGACCCTAGAATGATATTATATCCTAAAAAGCTTAAAATTTCTAAAAGCATGCGAAAAGTGCTAAAAGAAAAACCCTTTAAGCTTACTAAAAACACCTGCTTTAGACAGGTTATTGAAAATTGCGCTAAACAAGTTAGAAAAGGTCAAGAAGGTACTTGGATTACGCCAGATATGATTGATGCTTACTGCACTTTACATGAAAAAGGATTCGCAAAATCGTACGAAGTTTGGCAAGAAGATAAGTTGGTAGGAGGACTCTATGGTATAGATTTAGGACAATTTTTTTGTGGCGAAAGTATGTTTAGTCTTGTGTCTAATGCCTCTAAATACGCTTTTATACATATGGTGAAAGAATATGAAGAAAAGAAATATTCTTTTATAGATTGTCAAGTATATACCAAACATTTAGAAAGCCTAGGTGCCGAAGAAGTTTCTAGAAAAACGTTTATTAAACTACTCAATACCAAGCTATGATTTAGGCTTTGTAAGAACTGCTTTTAGGGTAGGCGCGTATCCATAAAAATTACGCCCATCTTCTCTGCGTAATACTACTTCTATAGAACCATCTGATTTTTGCTCATAATTTTCGACAATTAAGGTATTACCATTTAGGTTTAATTTTGTGCTTAAACCGTAGTTAGAACCTTTAAGGTTCTGTACTAATACCAGTTGTTTCTTAGGCAATTTTATAGCAGCTTGTCTAGGAGCATCGCCAGTTGAAGTTGGAAAATCTTTGAATTCAATTAGGTAAGGGTCTCCTTTTTGAGCGACCGCTGGCATAGCTATTGTAAAGATGAAAAATAGGAGTAAAAGTTTTTTCATATAAATACTTTTAAATTTTGTCATAAAAAATGACAACTTCTTACAAATAAAGGAAAATTAGATGACACCCTTACTATACTTCATTATATCTAAAACAACTAGTTTCATGGTCATTGACCATTCCAATAGATTGCATAGTTGCATAAACTACGGTGCTCCCTACAAATTTAAAACCTCTTTTTTTTAAGTCTTTACTTATAGCATCTGAGAGCGGGGTATTGGCTGGAGCGTCTTTGTAATTTTTAAAGTTGTTTTTAATAGGTTTACCATCAACAAAACCCCAGATATAACTACTAAAACTCCCAAATTCTTCTTGTATTTTAATAAAAGCTTTAGCATTGCTAACTGTAGCATTTATTTTTAGTTTATTCCTTACAATGCCTGTATCTTGTAGTAAAGAATCGATTTTCGCTTGCTTATAATTAGCTATTTTCTTGTACTTAAAACCATCAAAAGCTTTACTAAAATTTTCTCGTTTTCGTAAGATTGTAATCCAACTTAAACCTGCCTGAAAAGTTTCTAAAACTAAGAATTCAAATAAGGTGTTATCATCTTTTGTGGGTACTCCCCACTCCTTATCATGATAGGCTTCATAAAGGTCATCACCAACGCACCAACCACATTTAAGCTTTTTCATTTTAAACTAATTTTATACAAGATACATATTAAGTAGTATGTTAAAACGTTAAATTAGTAAACTAATATAAGAAGCTTAATTGTGTAAGTTTATAGAAACAAACACTACAAAAGAGCTGTTTTAATTTATTGATATGACCCCTGATAAGAATAAAGTTTTAGAAGTTATAAACCAAAGTTTGATAAATGCAATGTCTTATACAAGCTATAGAGATTTGGTAAATAATTTAGCAGAAAATGGAAAAACTACTGGTGAAAACCAATCTGAAGCTTTAGTTGATTATACCCAACTCAACAACAGAAGAATGAAACGTTGGGATAAGACATTAAAAATCTCGACAGAAATTCAAGAAAGAATATCAAATATTGATAAAAAATTAAGCTTTTTAGTCTTAACAGAAAGTTGGTGTGGGGATGCCTCGCCTAGCCTTCCCGTTATGAATAAAATAGCCGAGTTAAATTCCAATATTGAATTTAAAATTGTGCTTCGTGATGAAAATCTAGACTTAATGAATTTGTTTTTAACCAATGGAGGTATGTCTATACCTAAACTAATTGTAATAGATAATGACCAAGAAAAAGTAATTGCAGATTGGGGTCCTAGGCCCAGTATTGCTACTAAAATGGTCGAAGACTATAAAGCAGAACACGGCAGTTTAAGTGCAGCTTTTAAACAAGATTTACAAGTATGGTATAATAAAGATAAAGGGCAAAATATTTTACAAGATATTGTAAGCTTACTTCCCTTGAAATAGATAAGTGATAGTACCTTTTTGAGAAACTTTACTAGAAGGATTAAAATATGCTTTAGAAGCATACGCCATGGCGTTATCGACTAAACAGCCATTGCTTGTGGTAGAACTTTTTTCATTATAACTAGTTTCATTCACATTGCCATTAGCATCTACTGTAATATTTATGACCACTTTTCCGCCTTTAATACAAGTATAAATTGGTGGGGGTAAATCATAAGCATTTCTATCTACTAAAGAATAAGAAATAGAAGTTCTTTTTTCTGCTAAGTTATTAGTGAACTCCTTTTTTTGGGCTTCCTTTTCACCCATTTGTTTTTTCTTTTCTTCACGTTTTTTAGCCAATTCTTTTAAACTGGAAGCAAAATCCGAATCCGATGCTACTAAATTATCTGAAGCTTTATTAAGTTCCCTTTCTTCTTGTAACTCTTGTAATGTTTTTAATGGTTCTGGACTACCAATACTTGGCTTTGCAGTTTGGTTAAAAGCCATATGACTTTTAATAGGGTCTATTTTTGAAGCAAGTTCTTCTAACTTTTTTTCTTCTTCTTCTAAGAGTTCTTCTAAAACTTCATCAGACAAAGCCATTTCAATAACATATTCCTCTTCTTCTTGCCCTCCTAAATGAATGTTATATGCTAACATTACAATTATGGACATCGAAAAGATTGTTATTAAAAATGATAACTGCTTCCTATTCAGATTCATGGTCTTACTATAACCGATTTTTTATAAAAATATTTTATCTCAGTTGCTAAAGCTAATCACTTTAATATCAATATATTAAAGCATATTTTCCTTAAACACATCGGGACTTATAGCCTTATTTACGTTATAATCGCCTATTTTGGTTCTCCTAAGAGAAGAAAGATGCCCGCCAGAGTTTAGTGCTTTTCCAAAATCATGAGCAAGTGAACGTATATAAGTGCCTTTGCTACAGCGTACTCTAAATTGAACGATTGGGAGCTTTATATCAATAATTTCAAACTCAAAAATGCTAATTTGTCTTGGTGTAATGGCAAGGGTTTTGCCCTCTCTAGCATATTCATATAAACGTTTACCGTCTTTTTTTAATGCCGAAAAAATAGGGGGGATTTGCTCAATTTCTCCTATAAACTTTTCGGTAGTTTTTTTAATAAGCTCATCTGTTATATGGCTTGTTGGATAGGTCTTATCTATTTCGGTTTCTAAATCGTAAGAAGGAGTAGTTGCACCTAGCGTAATAGTGCCCGTATATTCTTTTAGTTGGCCTTGTAGCTCTGGGATGCGTTTGGTAAATTTTCCTGTACAGATTATTAAAAGCCCTGTGGCTAAAGGGTCTAATGTCCCAGCATGCCCAACTTTAATTTTTTTAAGGTCAAATTTTTTACGAATACCCCATTTTAAAGAATTCACTGCTTGAAAAGAAGTCCAATGCAGGGGTTTGTCTATGAGTAGAATTTGCCCACTCAAAAAATCATCTTTAGTTTTTTTGTCCATTTAAAAAACTTTAGAATTAACCCCAAATACTCCAAGCAATGGCAATTAAGCCAACAACAAGACAATAGATTGCAAAATAAGTAAGCTTACTTTTCTTTACCAATTGTATCATCCAAGTACAAGCAAAAAGTCCAGCAATAAAAGCAGCAATAAAACCAGCTCCCATAGAAGCCATTTGTGCATTTTCAATGTTAAGGTCTCCTCCTAAAATATCTTTTGCTACTTTTCCAAAAATTAGCGGTACTACCATTAAAAAGGAAAAACGAGCAGATTTTGTTTTATCGATGCCTAATAAAACAGAAGTAGAAATAGTAGCTCCACTTCTAGAGATACCAGGAAGCATTGCAACAGCTTGTGCTAAACCTATAACAAAGGCACTTTTAAAAGAAACATCCTTATTGGTAGTTTTTGCCATGTCTGCCAGATAAAGAAGCACGGCAGTTATAAGAAGCATAATACCCACAATTAGAATAGCGCCATCAAAAAAGACTTCCATAAAATCTTCTAAAAAAAATCCAACGATAGCCGCAGGAATCATAGAGATTATAATTTTTAAAGCAAATTTTGCTTCTTCATTCCATTCAAATTTAAAAAGGCCTTTAAAAATATCTAAGACATCTTTTCTAAAAACTACAATGGTACTTAATGCTGTTGCAAAATGAAGTACTACTGTAAATAGCAAACTTTCTTCAGGGATAGAGTCATCGCCCAAAATGGCTTTTCCTATTTCTAAATGCCCACTAGAAGATACAGGTAGAAACTCTGTTAGTCCTTGTATAATACCAAGAATAATAGCATCTATAATTTCCAAACTATTCTTTCTTTTTGTTAGGATTTACTAAAATGGCGTAAATCTGAATACCTAAACCAATAAGTATAAGTGTTGGTGCTAAGCGTATTCTTCTAAAATTATAAATCTCTGGATTAAATACATTAGGGTCGTCACTACCACCACCACTCATTAAAATATAACCTAATGCAATAAGCCCTAATCCAATAAAAAGAAAAATGTAATTCTTTTTTTGAAAGATAAACTCAGATTTTGGATTTTGAGGCTCTTTGTTCTTTTTACTCATAGCACAAATTTAGCATTTAATAATATAAGTCATCCGTTCGTAAATTCAAGAAGCGTTGCGCTGCAAAGTAAGTACTTAAATAAGAAATTAGTACTCCTAGACCTAGAATGCTTAAAAATAAAATTACGAGCAAGGTAACGTCTTCAAATAGATTTAACTCGGGAAAGTTAGCATTCACATAATACAATACTCCAGCTAAGGCAATTAGTGCAATTAAAGCTCCGTAAAGTCCAAGCTTAATATTAGCAGCAATAAAGGGTTTACGAATAAATTTCTTTGTAGCGCCAACCATTTGCATGGTTTTAATAATAAATCGTTTAGAATATATGGATAGACGTATAGAACTATTAATAAGCAATACGGCAATAACAGTAAAAACTGCACAAGCAATTAAAATCCAAAAGCTTATTTTTTTTACGTTATCGTTTAAAAGAGAAATAAGGGGTTTGTCATAACTTACTTCATCTACATAAGTTTTAGTTGCTAGCGTCTCTGCAATTTCTGTTACTTGTTCTGGAGATACAAAATCTGCTTTTAAATTAACGTCTACTGAATTTTTCAAGGGATTATAGCCTAAAAATTCTTGAAAATTCTCACCTATATCTTCACTGTATTGTTCTGCAGCATCTTCTTTTGACACATACAATGCAGACTTAGTATAGTCTGCCATAGCCAAACTTTTTTGCAGTTGGTCAATTTCAACAGGTTTTGCATTATCTTTTAAAAATACCGAAATGGTAATTTGCTCTTTAAAATGGTCGCCTAGTTTTTTAGTATTTAAGACTAGCATACCTAAAATGCCTAATAGAAAAAGCACCAAGGCGATACTCAATACAACTGAGAAATAAGATGATATTAAACGCCTTTTTTGGTACTGTTCTATATATTGAGCCATAGTGAGTAAATCGTTATGTAAAAATAGAAAAGTAAATGCTATTAGATGCATTAAAACTATTTTTGTAGTGTTAATTTACCGAAAGACAGTAACAATTTAAAACCTGTCAGGCACTAAAACTTTATGGCTAAGGTTTAAAATACATTTTCTAATGTGTAAAGCAGGTTTAATAGAATAAACCTATTTTTGCTTTTTACTTTTAAGAAGCAAGTATCATGCAATACAATTTCAACGAAATTGAAGCCAAGTGGCAGAAATATTGGGCTAAAAACCAAACTTTTAAGGCAGAGAATAATTCTGATAAAGAAAAATTTTATGTGCTCGATATGTTTCCCTACCCATCAGGTGCAGGTTTGCATGTTGGGCATCCGCTAGGGTATATTGCAAGTGATATTTATGCGCGCTACAAAAGACATAAAGGGTTTAATGTATTGCATCCGCAAGGCTACGATTCTTTTGGATTACCCGCAGAGCAATATGCTATACAAACGGGTCAACATCCAGCGATAACTACAGCTGAAAACATAAAAACCTATCGTAGGCAGTTAGATCAAATCGGATTTTCATTCGATTGGAGCCGTGAGGTACGCACTTCAGACCCTACATATTATAAGTGGACGCAGTGGGTATTTATTCAACTTTTCAATTCTTGGTATAACAAAGATTCTGATAAGGCAGAAGATATTGAAAGCTTGATTGCTTTATTTTCTTCGGATGGAAATGCAAAAGTAAATGCTGTTTGTGACGATGATATTGAACCGTTTTCAGCATCTGACTGGAGTTCTTTTTCAAGCAAAGAACAACAAGAAACACTCTTAAAATATAGGCTAACTTATCTGGCAGATGCCGAAGTGAATTGGTGTCCTGCTTTAGGAACAGTTTTGGCAAATGATGAAATTGTAAATGGTGTTTCTGAACGTGGTGGACATCCTGTTGTTAGAAAAAAAATGACGCAATGGATGATGCGTATCAGTGCCTATGCACAAAGGCTACTTGATGGTTTACATACTATCGATTGGCCACAACCGCTAAAAGACTCACAAACCAATTGGATTGGTAGAAGTGAAGGAGCAAGTGTAACTTTCCCCATCCTAGCCTTCCCCGGAGGGGAAGGAACTAAACCAGGTTATATGACTGGGGGGAATAATTCGCATTTGCTTATTGAAAAGGCGAAAGAGATGCGAAATAATCCAACTCCTGCAGAGGATGCTTTATGGCAGTCTTTAAAATCAAAAAATCTTGGTTATAAGTTTAGAAGACAGCATTTGATAGCTGATTATATAGTTGATTTTGTATGCCTTTCAAAGAATCTGGTTATTGAGGTTGATGGAGGAATTCATAATGCACAACAAGAAAAAGATGCCGCGCGAACTGCAGTTTTAAATGGATTAGGGTATGAAGTAATTCGTTTTAAAAACGAAAAGGTGTTAGGAGATATCGACACGGTATTAGATGATATTGTTCAAAAACTAAAGCAAAGTGTTCCCTCTTTGGGGGTTAGGGGGATTGAAGTTTTCACCACCCGTCCCGACACCATTTTCGGAGTGTCGTTTATGACCCTCGCACCAGAGCATGAATTGGTTTCAGAAATAACCACTCCAGAACAAAAAGAAGAAGTAGAAGCATACATAGCAGCCACAGCAAAACGCTCAGAACGCGACCGTATGGCAGATGTAAAAACCATATCGGGTGCATTTACAGGGGCCTATGCTGAACATCCATTTACTAAAAAACCAGTTCCTATTTGGATTGGCGATTATGTATTGGCAGGTTATGGTACAGGAGCAGTAATGTCTGTGCCTTGTGGAGATCAGCGTGATTACGATTTTGCAAAGCATTTTGGTATTGATATTCCTAATATTTTTGAAGGCGTTGATATTTCTGAAGAAGCCTTTGCCGATAAAGAAAAGACCATTATTGCAAATTCTGATTTCTTAAACGGATTGACCTATAAAAAAGCGGTTAAAACTGCTATTTACGAACTAGAAAAATTGGGACAAGGCGAAGGTAAAATCAACTACCGTCTGCGTGATGCCGTGTTTAGTAGGCAGCGTTATTGGGGAGAACCTTTTCCGGTGTATTATGTAGACGGAATGCCTCAAATGATAGCACCAGAGCATTTACCGATTAAGTTGCCTGAAGTTGAAAAGTATTTACCCACTGAAACCGGCGAACCGCCTTTAGGCAATGCTACTGTTTGGGCTTGGGATACAAAACAGTTTTCAGTTGTCAGTTGTCAGTTGATAGACCATAAAACAGTGTTTCCTTTGGAATTGAATACGATGCCAGGTTGGGCAGGTAGCTCACAATACTTTAACCGTTATATGAATCCAGATAATGATGAGGCAATTTTTTCTAAAGAAGCGATAAACTACTGGCAAGATATAGACTTGTATATTGGGGGTAGTGAGCATGCTACAGGGCATTTGTTGTACAGCCGTTTTTGGCAAAAATTTATGTTTGATAGGGGTTATGTACCTAAAGATGAGTTTGCTAAAAAACTTATCAATCAAGGAATGATTACTGGGACGAGTGCTTTTGTATATGGTTTTGGACCTGGTTTTGCCTTCGAAAAACCAGAAGATTTGCCAAATTCAATAAAAGATGGGATTTCCAAAAAGAGGTATATTATTCCTAAAAGTTCATTTGAATTAGGTATAATAGGAAAACTTGATGTTTTGACTCAGAGACTTGTAGATGATATTATTGAAGAATATAAGTCTAAAGGTTATAAGGTTAAATATGTAGGGGAAGAATTTAGCGGAACCTTTAGTCCCTTGCATGTAAATGTAGATTTGGTAAATTCTAGAGACGAATTAGATGTTGAAGCTTTTAAAAATAGTGATAGATATTCTTCTCTAAACATTGACGAGATGTTTATTGAAGAAGATGGAAGGTATATCGTTGGTCGCGAAGTCGAAAAAATGTCGAAGTCCAAATACAATGTGGTCAATCCTGATGATATTGTACAAGAATATGGCGCAGACTCTTTGCGTTTGTATGAGATGTTTTTAGGGCCTTTAGAGC
>CAZLUS010000064.1:0-8478 GCA_964562775.1 uncultured Flavobacteriaceae bacterium
CCTGTTACCAGGATGAAAACCTGGCGTCCTAACCCCTAGACGAACGGGCCATTATAATTAGAACGTGGGCTGCATTACTGCATTCCTCAAAAATAATTTTTGATTTTATTCCTAAGGCGGGTGCAAAAATACAACTATTTTTAACTATTGCAATAGCTTAATATAATTTTTAATAAGCCTTGGCAAACAATACGCGATTTGACGAAGGTTTTCCTGTAACCATACACTTACCTTCTTCTTTCTTTACATCAATAGGAATACAACGAATGGTTGCTTTTGTATCGTTCTTAATCTTATCCTCAGTAGCGGCTGTTCCATCCCAATGAGCAGAGACAAAGCCTCCTTTTTCTTCTAAAACATTTTTAAACTCATCATAAGAATCGACTTCAGAAATATGAGAAGCTCTATAATCAGAGGCTTTTTTATAAATGTTTTCTTGAATTTCATCCATTAAAGAAACTATCTTGTCCACAACATCATTTTCAGCAACTAACTCCTTTTCTAAAGTATCACGTCTTGCTACTTCATAAGTTCCATTTTCTAGGTCTCTTTTACCAATAGCTATACGCACAGGGACACCCTTTAATTCGTACTCATTAAATTTAAAACCAGGTTTATGGGTATCTCTCTTATCGTATTTTACCGTTATTCCTTTTCCTCGTAGTTCCTTTACTAATGGATTTATTTTTTTTGAAATAGCATCTAACTGCTCTTCACCTTTATATATAGGTACTATAACAACCTGTATAGGTGCCAATTTTGGAGGTAATACCAAACCATTATCGTCACTATGAGTCATTATTAAGGCACCCATTAATCTTGTTGACACACCCCAAGAAGTTGCCCATACATAGTCTTGTTTTCCTTCTTTATTGGCAAATTTTACATCAAAAGCTTTAGCGAAATTTTGTCCTAAAAAATGTGACGTCCCAGCCTGTAAAGCTTTACCGTCTTGCATTAAAGCTTCAATACAAAAGGTTTCTTCGGCCCCAGCAAAACGTTCACTTTCTGTTTTAGTCCCCTTAATAACAGGTACCGCCATATAATCTTCGGCAAATTCTGCATACACATGCATCATTTGTTCCGCTTCTTCCATGGCTTCATCTTTTGTAGCATGAGCAGTATGCCCTTCTTGCCATAAAAATTCTGCTGTGCGCAAGAATAAACGTGTTCTCATTTCCCATCTAACCACATTAGCCCACTGGTTTATAAGTAAAGGTAAATCGCGATAGGATTGTATCCATCTGCGGTAAGTATCCCAAATAATTGTTTCAGAAGTTGGTCTAACAATTAGTTCTTCTTCTAACTTAGCGTCTTCATCTACAATAATTCCACTTCCATCCTCAGCATTCTTTAGCCTGTAATGCGTAACAACAGCGCATTCTTTTGCAAATCCCTCTACATGACTCGCTTCTTTACTTAAATAAGATTTCGGGATAAAAAGTGGAAAATAGGCATTTTCATGACCCGTTTCTTTAAACATTTTATCTAACTGCGCTTGTATTTTCTCCCAAATTGCAAAACCATAGGGTTTAATTACCATACAACCACGTACTCCAGAATTCTCGGCCAAGTCTGCTTTTACAACAAGTTCATTGTACCATTTAGAATAATCTTCTGCTCTACTTGTTAATTTTTTACTCATAAATATAGTTTGGCATAAAACTTGCGACAAAGTTAAAAAGAAAATAGAGCCGTAAAACTAACTATTTTTTACTATGTTCAACAATAAAATTTACAAGATGGATAACTCATTACCCCGCCAAAAAGCAAAATATATTTTTTCGTTCTTATTCGGAATGCTTCTTTTAGCATCCTGTGGATCGTACCAACAGGCTTCTTATTATGAGAACGATGGTATATATGGTAATAACTATCGTACTGTACGTGTTGAAAAGCAATCAGCCGAAGGTGTTAGAAATCAGAACATAGAAAACAATGCTTATGGTGATTATTTTGGACAAAGAGCAGATGAATATGCCGAAATATTAGACTCAGAAATATTTACCGATGTAGACGATTACAATAGCGGCATTGCAAACGATTCTTTACAAATAGGAGAACAAGTAGATTATTTTGCGAACAATAATACTTATGAAGGAGAACCTAGCTGGGGAGACAATCCCACATCACTAGAGATAAATGTCTATGATAACTATGGTTATGGTGGATTTGGCGGCTTTGGTGGATTTGGCTTTGGAGGCCTTGGGTTTGGTGGATTTGGATATCCATATTACGGAGGTTTTTACAATCCGTACAGGTTTGGATTTGGATTCAACAGGTTCGGTTTTGGCTTTAACAGGTTCGGATTTGGTGGTTTTGGTGGTTTTGGTGGATTTGGATTTGGATTTAACAACTTCGGATTTGGATACCCTTACTATGGATACGGTGGATTTGGATTTGGTGGATTTAATAGATTCAATAGGTTTGGCGGAAGAGGATTCAGGAATAACTTCGGCTTTAATACAAGTAGAAGAGGCTTTAATGGTATTGCTAGCAATTCTATAAATGGTAGGTCTGGAATAATTTCTAGATCTAACTCTGGTCGCACTGTTGGTAGAAGTGGCGTTTCTAGATCGCGCTCAAATTCTGGTCGCACCGTTAGTAGAAGTGGTGTTTCTAGATCACGGTCAAATTCTGGTCGAACCGTTGGCAGAAATGGTGTTTCTAGATCTAGAAGTAATGGTGTAACTAGAAGTAATGGAACTAGAAGAACTATTGGTTCCGAAGCTATCGCAAGAAATAGAAATCTTAGAACTAGTAGAAGTACACGTTCTACCCCTAGATTTAATGGTATTACACGTTCTGGAAGAACATTTAGAGGCTCAACTAGAAGTAGTGGTCAAAGGTCTACCGTAGGAACAAGAAGTTCCTCTGTTAGAAGAGGTTCATCAACTGGAAGAGGTACTAGAAGTAGTGGCGTAAGAAGCTCTTCTAGAAATAGCTCTAGAAGTTCTGGGTTTAGAAGCTCTTCAAGAAGAAGTAGTGGAAGTAGTGCAAGAAGTTCAAGCAGGTCCTCTCGTAGCAGTGGAAGCTTTAGAAGTTCTGGAAGATCATCATCTAGTAGAGGGAGTGTAAGAAGCTCATCTGGTAGAAGTTCTAGCCGTTCTTCGGGTAGCAGAAGCAGTAGAGGTGGTAGTAGGAGAAGATAGAGAACTTAATACATTTTCTAAACACATTTTTTGAATTATGAAAAAGCTATTTGTTTTAGGCATAGGAATGCTATGCTCTTTTATTAACGCACAAAATATTAATGATGTAGTTCGCTATAGTAGCGAAAACCTACAAGGTACCGCTAGGTTTCAAGCATTAAGTGGTGCATTTGGGGCATTAGGTGGCGATTTATCTGCCATAAGTATAAACCCGGCCGGAGCTGCAGTATTTAGTCTAAATGAGTTTACAATAACTGGGACTAATTACAATAGAGATAATGATGCCTTTTTTGGTAATAATCTAAGAAATACCGATGAAAATTTTGCAGATATAAATCAAGCTGGAGGAGTATTTGTGTTTAAAGCTTCTGATGAAAATTCACCTTGGCGTAAAATTTCTGTTGCTGCTAATTATGATATAGTTAATAATTTTGATAATCAATTTTTTGCAACGGGAAATACCAATCAAGGAATAGATACCTATTTTTTAAATTTTGCACAAGGGCAAACTTTAGGTAACTTAAGAGTACAAACTGATGCTGGAGAACGTATCGATGATGCTTATCTTAATATAGGGTCTTCACTTGGTTTTGGTGCCCAACAAGCGTTTTTAGGTTTTCAATCTGGCATTATAGACCCTACAGAAGATTTGGATGAAAATACCTCATATTTTTCTAATGCTCAGTATTCTACTTTAAATCAATCTTATAGCCAATTTACAAATGGATTTAATAGTAAGTTTAATCTAAGCTTAGCGGGGCAATACCAAAACAATTTATATTTAGGAGCTTCACTTAATTTTCATAATATATTCTACGAAAAATCTACATCGATAATAGAAAGTGGGTTTGATGCTGATTCTGAAATTCAGTTTACCTCTTTTGATAATTTTTTACAAACCGATGGAAATGGGTTTTCTTTTACGCTTGGTGCCATCGCAAAACTAAATGAGAATATTAGAGTAGGTGGCAGCTACCAGTCACCAACATGGTATAGGCTTACAGATAATATTTCGCAGCGCATAAGCACAGACTCGCCTGTTGCTAATCTTGATTTAAGCTTAATAGATTTTAACCTTGTTAGCATTTTTGATCGCTATACAATTCAAACTCCATCTAAAATAACAGGGAGTGCTGCTATTATTTTTAGCAAATTTGGTCTTATAAGTTTTGATTATGGATTTCAAGACTTTTCAGAAGCAGAGTTAAGACCTACAAACGACCTATCTTTCGCTAGCGAAAACCAGCTAATTTCACAAGAATTAGGTAATGTAAACACCTACCGAATAGGTGGAGAATACAGAATAAACCAAGTAAGTTTAAGAGCAGGATACCGTTTTGAAGAAAGTCCTTATTTAGACGATACTATTATTGGGGATTTAGAAGGATTTTCTGGTGGTATTGGGTATAGTTTTGGACCTAATAGACTAGATTTAGCATACAGCAGAACGGAGCAAGATACTAGCGAGTTATTTTTTGATTCTGGAATTTCTAATGCAGCAACAGTAGAAAGAATAAATACAAATATTAGTCTAGGGTATACCCTAAAGTTCTAACAAGTAAGTTGATGATTTCTAAGGCTAGTTAATCGCTAGCCTTTTTTTATCTTAATAGTGAAAAATGTCTTCTCGTTACACTCGCGATAACTACGCCCTGATCGTTTCGCTCATATTCTAACTTAAACCAATAATCAGTTGAGGGTAATCGTCTGCCTCTATATGTACCATCCCAACCACCTGAATTTTGGTCAATTAGTTGTATTAATTTTCCGTAACGATCAAAAATAAATACACTTGGATTTTCTAATTCTGAAAGACCTTCTATCTGCCAAGTATCATTAAAACCATCGTTATTAGGTGTAAAAAATTTAGGAAAACCTACTATTAAAAACTCTTCTTCAATAGTTCCGCAGCCATTAGTATCATTTATAGTTACCGTATTTATACCTGGGGGGACATCAAGAAAAATTGGACTGTCTTGAAACTCGCCACCATTTAATGCATACTCATAATCTCCATCAGTAAGCGTAGTGATTTCTATATCATAAATTTCTACATCAGGATTATCCCTTAAATCTTCTACAATTATTACTTGGTCTAATTCTGGAGGAGGAAAAAATGTAATTAAAGTATTATCCGTAAAACTTCCAAAAGGAGTTTCTATAGTAACAAAATAACGTCCAGAATTTGGACTTGTGACCGTAAAATCTAGAGCTGCAGGGCCGCTCAGCAAGTTAGGATTGTCTATTATACCATCATCATTGGTATCAACAGACCATATAATATTAGTAATATTTGGTCCTGCTGGAGAGTTTTGAGCACTTAATAAAATATCTGGATCCTCTTCGCAAGCAATTATATCTAAGCCTAAAAATTCGTCTCTAAGGGTACAGTCTAAAGCAGTATTCTGGTCTTCGTCTACAGAAGAGCCTGTAAAAGTTAATGAAAAAGGTTCTGGGTCGCCGTCAAAATTTGTATTAAAATTATTAATAAACAAATAGTAAAGCTCCCCTTCTTGTACGTTTAGCCAAGAATCATAGGTGTTTTGACTTCCTACAACAGATGGAGCTCCTACAGTCCCGTTTTCTGGGTTAATACCCACACCTGTAAAATTAGTATCGTTTACCTCAAAATTACATCTAATTGGTTCACCTTCTGGGCCCCTTTCTCCTATTATAGTACAATAATTTCGACCATCAGTTTGATCAAAAGGTCCATATAAAGCAAAATCCCATTCAGCAGTAGCCGTTAGTGCTTCAATATCAAAACCCAACTGTCCATCTGAGCCTGCTCTAAAAACAAACCACGAAGCGTTGTTTTCAATATTCGCCGAGGCGACGCTTCCTTTTTCTAAACAACCAGAAGGCAATAAACTTTCGTCAGGATCAAAATCATTGATATCGCCGTTATCATCAACAAAAGGCATTATGGGTGTTCCATCAGCACAAACAGGAATTGCAGACCTACAGTCTCCAGAGTTTGCGGTTTGGGCGGTTAAGCCAATAGAAAAAAGGAACAACAAGCAAGTAGCACCATATAGTGTTCTCATAATAGTGTGGGGCTTATGTTATACGCTTAATAGGTATATAACTAGCATAAATAAATATTTAGTATGTTTTAACCGAAAAAAAGAGCACTTAATCGATAAAATACCCTTTTTTGACAAAAGAAGCCCCTTTAATTATCTGCGAAGTGTAAAGTGTTTTTGCAAAAACTTATCTGTTATTGTAGTGCCAGCATCATCAATATAAGTCAATCTAAACCAGTAATCAGACTCGGGTAATTCTTGACCTAACAAAGTACCATCCCAACTTTGATTATTAAGATTTATTTGTTTTACCAATTTTCCCTGTCTATCATATATGGTAACTTCTGGGTTATTCAAATGTTCTAGTCCTTCAATACGCCATTCATCTTTAATTCCGTCTCCATTAGGTGAAAAATATGCAAAATACCCTACAACAGCTATTTCTTCAGAAACAACACCGCATCCATTAAGGTCTCTAACAAACACTGTATGATTACCAGGTAACACATCTTCAAAAACAGGTTCTGATTGAAAATCACCATCATCTATGCGGTATTCATAATCAGCATTAACTTCTGTCATTACAGTAACCGTAGCACTTAAACTAAAGCCTTCTATATCAACAGCACTTATCACCGGAGAAATAGACGTTACTACTTCAATAGTTCGTGTACGCACACAAAAAACGTTATCTAAAGAATTTGTAGCTGTTAGTATGTATTCGCCAGGTTCAGATATCGTTATTGAAGCGGTTTGTTCCCCAGTATTCCATGAGTACTCAAAATTAGGATTGGCTATTGTTTCTCCTATTGTTGCTGAAGAGCCATTTTCACAAATGAAAATAGTTTCATCAATTCCTAGAACGGGAACGGCAATACCGTTTAATTCAAAATCTTGCGAGGCATCAAAACAATTTGGGTTTTCTAATGAATTTACTCTTACGTATATAGTTTCAATACCCTCTGCTTTAAAATATAACTTTGGAAGCTCATTAGTACCCGCCTGTGCATCTATCAAAGAGCTATAATAACTTACAGCAAAAGCGCTTGGGTCTTGAGTCCCTAATACTTCTATGTCTTTTTGCCCTAGATTGTAAGGTACATCTTCACTTGCACAAGACACTTCATCACTTATTGGTTGAGCTATAGGCAGTTGAGAAAATGCAACCCATACATCACTAATAATAGTTTCTGTTGCACTTACTACCGCTTCTACACGATAAGAGGCTTCTGTATTTACTACTAAAGTTGAGTTTGTCTCTCCTATAATTTCTTGAAATCCATTACCTGTATCACTAAACCAACGGTAACTAATTCCATTAGAAGCTGTTGCATCTAAGGTTATCGTTTCGTTTTCACATGCCACTAATGGCGCTCCCAAAAGATTACTAATAATAGAGCAATCTAAAGCATCATTAGGGTTTGTCGTAAAAATATCGCCAGTAAATTGTATTGTAAAACCAGAATCTGAACTAGAAAAATTATTAATAAGTAAGTAGTAGGTTTCGCCAGGTGTAACCGTAAGCCAATCTTCATATTGTAAAGATGTTGTAGCTCCTGTTGGATCTTCCCCTACTCCTATAAATTGATTTTCATCACTATTATCAAAAAAATTACAGCGTATGGGGTCGCCTAAATCAGCGCAATCTTCTGCAAGGTACAAGGCAAAATCCCAGTCTTCTAAACTATCATGTCCTATATTAAAGCCTAACTGTCCGCTTGCATTTGTTTTAAACGTATACCATGCCGAGTTCGATTCTATAACGCCTGTAGCCGTTTCTTCTAAACAACCACTACTAGAAGCTCCGCCAAAATCGTCTATACCAAAACCATTTACACCACCAGTTATTGGTGTGTTTCTACAAATAGGGGTAGCTGTAGTGCAATCATTCGAAACTTGTGCATTTAAACAACTAACGAACAATACCAAAAGAAAAAAGAATCGCTTTTGCATATGTTTGGTCACTTTATCAAGTACTACAAAACTATACAGTGTGTTTGCTTAACAAGAATTTATGTTGTCAATGGCTAAAACAGCGATATTAAATACTGTATAATGTATATCTTTGCAACCTTTATTAGGTGTGAAATGAAAACAGAGCAGGTTTTGAAAAATAACGAAGAAGATTTGGGCAATGATCATGTTGGTTCCTCTGCTGATACTCCTATGCGCGAAGATGCTTTTAAGCTAAGTGACGAAGAAAAGATTGAGCGCATAAAAAAGAATGTTAGCGATATTATGCACACGCTAGGTCTAGATCTTAGCGATGATAGCCTTAGTGGCACACCTAACCGAGTTGC
>CAZLUS010000064.1:8578-12954 GCA_964562775.1 uncultured Flavobacteriaceae bacterium
CGCTAGGTCTAGATCTTAGCGATGATAGCCTTAGTGGCACACCTAACCGAGTTGCAAAAATGTATGTAAAAGAAATATTTAGTGGTCTACACCCCAATAAAAAACCAAAAGCTTCAACGTTTGATAATAAATACAAATACAATGAGATGTTGGTAGAGAAGAATATTACACTCTATTCAACTTGTGAGCACCATTTATTACCAATAGTGGGTAAAGCACATGTAGCCTATATTTCTAAGGGTACCGTTGTAGGTTTATCTAAAATGAACCGTATTGTAGACTATTTTGCTAAGCGCCCGCAAGTGCAGGAACGCTTAAATATTCAGGTTGTAAAAGAACTTCAAAATGTATTAGGCACAGAAGATGTGGCATGTGTTATAGACGCAAAGCATTTATGTGTTAATTCTAGAGGCATCCGCGATGTAGCTAGCAGTACGGTTACTGCAGAATATGGTGGTAAATTTAAAGAAGAAGCATTGCGCAGAGAGTTTTTAGACTACATTAACCTCGATACCGAATTTTAATGCAACTATTCAAAAATCATACACTAAAAATATACAATTCCCTCTCGGGCAAAAAAGAAGAATTTAAGCCTATAAAAGAAGGCTATATAGGGATGTATGTTTGTGGACCAACTGTCTACAGCAATGTACATTTAGGCAATTGCAGAACTTTCATGTCTTTTGATATGATTTTTAGATACTTTAAACACCTTGGTTTTAAAGTACGTTATGTTCGTAATATTACCGATGCAGGCCATTTAGAAAATGATGCAGATGAAGGCGAAGACAAGATTGCAAAAAAGGCAAAGCTAGAACAAATAGAACCTATGGAAGTTGTACAACGCTACACCGTTGACTTTCATGAAACACTACAAAAATTTAACTTTCTACCTCCTAGCATTGAACCAACTGCAACTGGGCATATTATAGAGCAAATAGAAATTATAAAAGAAATTATAGAAAAAGGCTTTGCTTATGAAGTTAATGGCTCTGTATATTTTGATGTTGTTAGCTTTAATGAGACCAATAATTATGGCAAGCTAAGTGGTCGTAAGCTTGAGGATATGATAGCTAATACGCGTGACCTTACTGCGCAAAGCGATAAGAAAAATCCGCAAGATTTTGCCCTTTGGAAAAAAGCCGAAGAGCAGCATATAATGCGTTGGCCTTCTCCATGGGGAGACGGTTTCCCTGGCTGGCATTTAGAATGTACGGCAATGAGCACCAAATACCTTGGAGAGAATTTTGACATACACGGTGGAGGAATGGATTTAAAATTTCCGCACCACGAATGCGAAATTGCGCAAGCCGAAGCAAGCAATGGTCATAGTCCCGTAAACTATTGGTTACATGCTAATATGCTTACCTTAAATGGAAAAAAAATGTCTAAGTCTACGGATAATAACATTTATCCGAATGAAATATTTAGTGGAGACAACAAAATACTTAGCAAAGCATTTGCCCCGTCTGTAGTACGCTTTTTTATGCTACAGGCACATTATACAAGTATTTTAGACTTAAGCAATGATGCCTTACTAGCTTCAGAAAAAGGATATTACCGTTTAATGGAAGCTTATGCGTCACTTGATAGCTTAGAAACAGGAAAAGCAGGTTCTTTTGATTATAAAACATGGGAACAAAATTGTTATCAGGCTATGAATGACGATTTTAACACCCCTATTTTAATAGCACATTTATTTGATGCCACTAAACAAATTAATCTTATTAAGGACGGTACAGAAACCATTTCTAAAGAAGATAAAGAGTTCCTTAAAACTACTTTAGATAATTTTATTTTCGATGTTTTAGGCTTAGAAAGTCCAACAGCAAATGAGGGTAAATCAGACACACTATCTGGTGTGGTTCAATTGCTAATAGAACTTAGAAATAAGGCAAGAGCAAATAAAGATTTTGCGACTTCAGACCAGATAAGAGACGAATTAATAGCCTTAGGCATTCAATTAAAAGATGGTAAGGATGGCACTACTTTTAGCACAAACTAATGTGAAAAAGATTCTAATTGCACCCTTTATTCTTTTAATACGCGGATATCAACTCCTTATATCGCCTTTAACACCAGCTACTTGCCGTTATTCCCCCACATGCTCATCATACACCTTAACAGCTTTAAAAAAGCATGGGCTATTTAAAGGAGGCTGGTTAGCACTAAAGCGTATTTTTAGTTGCCACCCTTGGGGTGGAAGTGGTTATGACCCAGTTCCGTGAAAAAAGTAGTTTAGCATTTGTATAGTACAGAGCAAGCACTAGTTCGTTCCTTCAGTTAATAACTCAAATAAGTTTAGAACTGAATTTAAATTTTAATCTCCTGCCATAAGCAAAGTAGCTAATTACTTATTTAGCTATCTTAGCCCAAAATTTTTTAGTATGTATTTTTTAGGTTTTAATTGGAATCCGAATGACACTATTTTTAAAATATTTTTCATTCAAATAAAATATTACAACCTTTTATGGATTACAGCCTTTGTTGTGGGCTTGTACCTCATGAAAAAGATTTTTAAAAATGAAAATAAATCGCTTGAGAAATTAGACAGTTTATTTATTTATGCTGTAGTTTCTATTATGCTTGGCGCACGTTTAGGCCATGTAATTTTTTATGATTGGGATTATTACCAAGACCATCTCTTAGAAATTTTACTCCCTATTAGAGAACGTGCAGATAGCTCTTTATTTGGATTTATAAACGGTTGGGAGTTTACAGGGTTTACTGGGCTAGCAAGCCACGGAGCTACCATAGGAGCCTTTATTGCTTTATACCTTCTATCTAGAAAATTTAAAGACATGGGCTTTATGTGGCTATTAGATAGAGTTGCCGTAGTAAGCTCAATAGGTACTGCATTTGTTAGATTAGGCAATTTCTTTAATTCGGAAATAAACGGTAAAGTTGTAGACAAAACTTTTGCATTAGCTACTCGTTTTATTAGAGATTCTGATGATATGCCGGGTTATAAAGCTATGCAACTTACCCAAGAGAAAACAACAAGTGCTGCATATAAAGCTATTGAAACCAAGCCAGAATATGCAGAAATTCTAGAAGCAATACCCTATAGACATCCTGCACAATTGTACGAGGCTTTCTTATATTTTATATTATTTGGTATAATGTATTTTGCGTATTGGAAAACTGATAAAAGCAAAAAACCAGGCTTTCTATTTGGCCTATTTATGTTAGGATTATGGTCTGCGCGCTTCTTTGTAGAATACTTTAAGAAAAGCCAAGGTGGGTTTGAAGATACCTGGGGAACTTTTACTACTGGGCAGTGGTTAAGCATTCCTATGATTTTAGTTGGTCTTTACTTTATGTTTAGACCTAATCAAGAACAGACAAGCTAAATAGTATGAAAAAACTATATTCTATTGTTGTGTTTATGGCTTTAGCTTTTATAGTTTTTGCTTGTAAAAATGAAGCTAATACAGTTATTAAAACCGAAGCGATACGCTTTACCAAAGAAGGAGAATTAAGCATATTTAAAAAAGACTCACTCTTAGTACATCTTGATATTGAAATAGCTGAATCTGATTATGAAACCCAAACCGGACTTATGCATCGTTCATCTATGGAAGAAAAGCAGGCTATGCTTTTTATTTTTGATGGTTTAGAAATGCATAATTTTCACATGAAAAACACGCAAATACCTTTAGATATCATCTTTATTGATGATAAGCTACAGATTGCTAGTTTTCAAGAAAATGCCAAACCTTATGACGAAGGTTTGCTTACTTCCCAAGTCCCTGTGCAGTATGTATTAGAAATTAATGCTGGTTTAGCAGAGAAATGGATTTTAGAAGTTGGTGACCGAATTTCTTTTACTAGGTAATTCATGTCTAAATACTTACTTGAAAATCAAGAAAGTAATCGCCTTTTATATCGCAAGGTAAAACCAGAAGATTATAAGCTATGGTTGCCTTTCTATAAAAACCCAGCATCTAATAAGTATTGGTCTGGTTCGCCAGAAAATCCTAAAGAAGCTTGTGACCAACAGTTTCATAACATTTTTGAACGCTATACTAAGGGTATGGGTGGTATGAATGCCCTTATTCACAAGAAAGACAATACGTTTATTGGTATGTGTGGTTTGCTAACTCAGACAGTAGACGGTATAAAAGAATTAGAAATAGGATATTCTATTTTACCAAAATTCTGGCTAAATGGATATGCTTATGAAGCAGCTTCTAAATGCAAACAATATGCTTTTGGCCATAAACTTTCGTCCTCATTAATATCTATTATTCATGTTGATAACATCCCTTCGCAAAAAGTGGCACTAAAAAACGGCATGTATTTAGATAAAACTACTAGCTATAAAGAAAACCCTGTTCATATTTATAGGGTCTTGGATAAATCTTAGGTTAATT
>CAZLUS010000065.1:0-3129 GCA_964562775.1 uncultured Flavobacteriaceae bacterium
CTATACTGTTATAGAATAGGTTATATAACAAAAACTATTTTTTAAAAATAGAAAAAACCAATTTCAGATGATAATTAATGTTGTAAAAGCAGCATAAAACAACATCTAGCGATAGTAAAATGGTGTAAGTGAAAAACTATGGTAATTACTGCTAGCATTAAACCATTTACGAATTTTTTTTAATCGCTTATAAACGGAAAGTTTATTAAAATTAAGCGTCTAATACTTTAAATTAATATCTTAACTATAAATTGATATTAGGATGAAGGATGTTTTTCATAAAGGGCAATTGGCGGTACAAAAAATAGCTGGTGAAGAAGAAATTGCTATACAAAGAATCCCTATGATTAAGGATTCACTACACCCTAGGTCGATACCCTTTATAGAACACCAAGTGCTGGCATTTCCTGGTAGTGAAGATAGTACTGGAGCCATTTGGTTATCCTTACTCGTTGGTGAACGAGGTTTTATTTCTACCCCATCAGTACAAGAAATAAAGTTCGATTTAACCAAAATAACCAGCACAAAAGAGGATATCTTTTTTACAAACATCAAAACAAATCCAACGGTAGGCTTACTATTTCATGAAGCTGCACGAAGAGCACGTTATAGGGCTTGGGGTGAAGCTCAGAAAAACGGCAATGAAATTAGTATTGCTATAAAAATGGGTTATCCTAGTTGTCCGAAGCATATACAACGCGAAATCATTGAAATTCCAGACGATATAACCCCTATCCTACCGAAATATAACAAAGGAACAACTTTAGGTATATATGAATACGAATGGATTAGCAGCGCACATACTTTTTTTATAGGCACGCAAACCAAAAAAGGTGATATTGAAGCCTCGCACCGAGGAGGCGACCCTGGCTTTATTGAAATTCTAGAGAATGGATATTTACGCGTACCTGATTATTTAGGTAATAGTATGTTTAGCACCTTAGGAAATATCTATGAAAACCCTAAAGCTGCCCTACTTTTTGTTGATTATGAAAAAGGAGAAACCTTGCAACTTTCTGGTACTGCCGAGCTACAATTTAATCAAAACACTGGTGATGATTTTTATAAGTCTGGAGAGACAGGTCGCTTTTGGACTTTTGAAACAAAACAATGGATCAGAACCACAAACCACCATAAAGTAAATACAGAATTTATAGATTTTTCACCCTTTAATATTCTAACTAAAAAGTAAAAACAGGCTTAGCTATTACTTCTATAGAACTTTGGCGATATACCCAAATGCCTTTTAAAATATTTTATAAAATAAGAAGGGTCCTCAAAACCTACTTTAAAAGCAACTTCTTTAATTTGTAAACTGGTGAACCTGAGCAAACGCTTTGCTTCTAGAATAATACGTTCTGATATAATTTGAGAGGCCGGTTTATCTACAATTCCTTTTGTAATATTAGTCAGCGTCTTACTCGATATATTTAGCATGCGAGCATAATCCACTATGCTCAAACCTTTGGCATAATTTTCTTCTACGAGTTCTTTATATTTTGCAAAAAGCAGCTCGTGATGACTGTTAAAACTGATATGCTTTTTCGCTCCCTGCCGCATCCGCTCTAAAATAATTAAGAACGATTTTAATGAAAATCGTATAAGGTCTTCGTACCCAAATTGTTCTTTTCTATTAAGTTCATTGCGCATTAAATCAATATACGAAGTTGCCGTGTGTATAGTATCGTCATCAATACTAAAACAAGGGTCATTCTGGAAATCGAAAATAGTATACTTTAAAAATGCATCAACATCATTATGAATAAAGAAGCTTTCGTTAAAATGAATGAGCCAACCCTCACATTCCAGATTATCATCAAAGGCATGAATACGGTCTTTAGAAACAAAGAACAAACTGTTTTTTTTAATGGCATAGGTATTGAAATCCACCGTATGTGTACCTCCTTCATTAAAAAACCATATTATTTGGTAATAACTGTGTGAATGGGCAATGGCTGCCTTCTCCCCGCTTTTTATACGGTATGATTTTAAATCATGAATCTGAAACTGCAACTTTTCTGGATGCGCTTTGTGTAAGTGGTATTGCGCTATATTAGATTCTGTTTTACTCATTTCTTTTAACTTTCAAGTAGTTTATGTGTGGCGTTTATACCACTATAAATAGCACCATCCATATACCCACCATATACGGGAGAAGTCTCAGTACCAGAGAAAAGTAATTTACCGTTTAAATGGAACTCTGAAAATACGGGGTTACCGTACCTAGGACTCAAATAAATGGATTTAATTTGTTCGCATGAGGTGTGTTTGTCTTTTGACCAATCTTTTTCTTCGTAGCTAAGATATTCAAGCACTTCATCACCTAAATGGGTTTTTAGGTGTGTTAAAATCTTTTGTTTGCGTTCCACTACAGAAACTTCACGTAAACCTTCATTTACAAAGCCCATTAATGAAAAGGTCTCACCGTCTAAACTATTATGGTCATACAGTTCTGTGACAGCTCCTACTTGACCTATGAGAGTCCCTGACATTTTTTTTTCACGCCAAAAGGCTGTTTTAAATGTGAGGCCTACTTTAATAGCATTACTCATCCAGGTATGTGTGTTTTCCATAGCAGAAAGCGTCGCTTCTGATAGTTCTGGTGTATAAGAAACTCGTGTGGCAATACGCGGTGGTATGGCAAGGATTACTTTTTTAGCATAATAATTTCCTGTGGTGGTTACCAAAGTCACTCCTTCTGGGGTTTCAATAAGTTCGGTTACTACTGTATTAGTTCTTATTTTTTCTGATATATCCTTGGCAAGGTTGCGAATCATTGCATCTGAACCTCCTGCAATCCGATATGCAGCAGGTGCGTTTGGGTCGCTTTCAAAAAAGTGAGCAGGTGCCATAGAATTGTATACTAAAACACTTTTGCCTTTACTGTACTGATGAAATTTTTGTAAATCCAAATCATCAACCAAATCAATGACATTTTGATGGTGATTTTGAAACCAAGCCGCACCAAAATCGATACCGTTTTTGGTCATAATACGACCACCAATACGATTTCTGGATTCTAGCACTAAAAAATTGGTCTCCTCCTGCTTCATAAATTCATAAGCAGAAGTGAGACCAGAAAGTCCAGCACCGACTATAATATATGTAGCGGTGTTTTCTTTATTCATT
>CAZLUS010000065.1:3229-12932 GCA_964562775.1 uncultured Flavobacteriaceae bacterium
ACCAGAAAGTCCAGCACCGACTATAATATATGTAGCGGTGTTTTCTTTATTCATTCTAATTTCTACCAGACATTACACCACCATCTGTATCCCAAATAGCACCTGTCACCCATGCCGCTTGGTCAGATAATAAATAAGAAATTGTATTGGCTACATCTTTTGCCTTTCCATTACGTCCAATAGGGTGAAAAGCGTGAAAGTTTTGTAGCGCATCATGTGCTTCTTGTTTTCCACCAAAAACACCTTCGTAAACGGGAGTTTCTACCACTGCTGGTGATACCGCATTTACACGTATTTTTTGGTCAGCAAGCTCCATGGCTAAATGCTGTGTTAAGGAATGTAAACCTGCTTTTTGCATAGAATATGCAGATGATGGAGTTGCTTTAACGGCTTGTTTTGCCCACATAGAACCTACGTTTACAATAGCTCCACCTTCAGTAGCAGCCATTTTCTTTGCAGCAGCTTGAGTGATAAAAAAGAAACCTCTATTTAAATCTTGGTACGAATCATAATCCGCAGTAGTATGGTCTAAAAATGGTTTAGGGCCAAAAATACCCGAAGCATTTACCAAATAATCTAAATTATCTAATCCGCTAATTTTAGCGTTTAAAGCTTCTACTTCACTGCTATTGGTAATATCTACCTGATGTGTGTGAAGATTCCCTGAAGCTTCATTTTTAAAGGCTTCTAATTTAGAAGCGTTAGTACCTACAACGTGTACCTCACAACCTTGGTTTAGTAAATTTTCAGCTGTGGCTTTTCCTATACCACTACTTCCTCCGATAATTAAAGCTCTTTTACTCATAGTATTATTTTAAATGTTATTAATTCTACCACAAAGATATCCGTAGGAGTATTCTTTAAATAGTTTAAAAGCGAAAATGAATGGTACTTTTAAGAAAAACAGAAAATTAAGTGCTAAATATTTCTTAAAAATACAAACTCAATAAAATCTTGGATACTTTTATTCACAATGTTTTATACTAATTAGTATCCGTTATATTTTGAGAAATAAAAAAACGCAAGTTTAAGAACTTGCGTTTTTATTGTATAGCTCGTATTCCGATTTTAAAATAAATTTTCGTCTGCAGAATTTACATAACTTGCAGGAACTTTAGTATTGTTTAATCGTAGATAAACACCCAGTTGCGCACGGTGATGAACTGTATGGTTAAGTATATATCTACGAACTGCAGTTTCTTTTTTACCAGAAAACATAACGGTATCACCACTTCGCATGGTCCAATTTTCTTGCAACTGCTCGTTATTAGTTGCTTCTAGGGCCTTGGCTCCTATTTCAATATTTGCTTCAAATTGTTTTAGGATATCACTCTTAGAATTTAATACAGGAGGAGGCGATGCCTGACTCCAATCTAATTCAGAGTTTTGTGTAATTGCAGGTATCCAACTTGAAATAGGCAACATATGATTGACTAATTCGCCAAGCTTTTTTGATTTTTCATGAGGTGTAAATTCAAAAGTCTCTTCAGAAATGGATTCTAAAAACTTTCTAGTGGTATTCATTTCATCTTTAAACTCATTTAAGAGTATCTCATTTAGGTTCATAGCGTTCTAATTTAAATTAATTTATATTTTTTGATTCTAAAATTTATTTTTAGTACTAATTTCTTTATAATTCCTTACGGGTTTTTATCGAGCTTATTTTACTAGGTACTCCCCTACTTGTCTTTAATAGCTTTGATTACACGACCAAGCCCTTCTTCTAATCGAACTCTAGGACAAGCTAGGTTTAATCGTATATATCCGTTTGCGTTAGCGACAAACATATTACCACCTTCTAATAATACCCCTGCATGACGTGCAAAAAATAAGGTTAGGTTTTCATTGGTCGTAAAATAATGGCTGACATTAACCCATGCCAAATAGGTAGCTTCCGGTATTACAAAATTTGTTTCAGGTAAATGAAGCGTTAATTGCTCCTTTAAATACTTAAAATTACCATCCAAATAATCGGTTAATTCTTTTAACCAAAAATACCCTTTGGTATATGCGGTCTCTGCAGCAACAATACTCAACGGATTTTCAATGGGAATATAGGTTTCCGTATAAGCTTTTCTAATGCCTTCATTCGGAATAATAAGATTGGCAAATAAATTTCCTGCCAGATTAAATGTTTTGCTTGGCGCCATACAGGTAATAATCTTGTCTGAATTAGGAAATAGCTTTGCCATAGGCGTAAAAGACTGATTATTACGTAATAAATCGCAATGGATCTCATCAGAGATGATAGTCAAACCATTACTAAGGCATACTTCTCCTAATTCTTGTAATTCTTTTTTAGTCCAAACCCGTCCTGTTGGATTATGCGGATTGCAAAAAATAGCAAGCACACATTTTTTGTGCGAGGCTTTCGCACTAATATCCTCCATGTCCATAACATAGCTCCCCTGCTCTTCAATAAGCTCTGAACAGACTAACTCAATACCATTATAATCTACACCGTGTTTAAAAAAAGCATAAGACGGGGTAACAATAAGCACTTGCTCATCGGGCTTGCATAGTTGCCCTATTAGGCTATACAATGCAGGGATTACACCTTTAGAATATACCAAATGGTCAAGACTAAAATTCCATCCATAATGATTTGAGCACCATTTTTGAAAAGCTAAAGGATACGATGGGTCTGCTATCATAGAATACCCTAATAACGGGTGCTCTAATCGTTTTTGCAAGGCATTAATAATTTCGGGAGCTATAGCAAACTCCATATCAGCCACCCACATGGGGATAAAGTCTTCTTCTTTGTATTCACCAGTACCTGTCAAATCTTCATCAGGTTCAAAAAGATAGCCTCTATAGCCTTGAAGTGCCATAGCATTGGTCCCTTTTCTATTAATGATTTGATTAAAATCGTAACTTTTAGTAGCCATTAAATTAGTTATGTTTAATATGGTACGCCAAGCTCTTTGCGTATGCTTTTGTATTTTTCTGCGTTATAATTCCAGTAATCTATGTTTTTCGATTGCTCTAAAACCGCTGTAGTAGTTAATCTTTTATCTGGTGCGCGTTTATCAGCATAAGTTTCTTCCCATTTCACTATCTCATGCGGAAAAGCTGTTTTAAAGCTAATCTTTAAATTCCTTTTTCTATTTGGATAGGTCAAAGTGTAACTAGATTTGTTCTTTTGAACATGTAGCTTTCCTATTGCCTTTTCTGTTTTAAATTGATGTTGCTCTAATCGGGTGTAATATAAACCTGGAATAATAGTAAATTCTCCTTGAGGAAGGCTTTTGTAATCTAAGCGTATACGAGACCAAATTTCGTCTTCAGTAACTACTGTAGGCAGCGTAAATTGGGTATCCCCTTCTTCTTCAAAATACGAATATGATACCACATCATAGTGTTCTTTACGCTGATTCATTTGAGAGAATATTTGTCCGCACCATTCTTGACCAGATGCAGTAGCTTTTATAAGACCTATAGGTTCTTTTAAAGGTGTAAAGGTAGATAGCATCATAGAATACGGATAAATACCTGTACCAAACTTCTTTAATAAATTCATTTTCAATACAGGGACTTGTCCTCCAGTATAGCTGTCGGGTTTTACCCCTTTATTTTTTAAAAAAGGTTGCGCCACAAAAATTACAGTGGCTGTCCCTTGATGTAGTTCTCCATAACGAGACTGCGTTAAGATATAGGTTCGTATTTCTGCTTTATTAGCATACCAATACGAATTAAAAAGACTGTCTTTTAAAATAGTAGCATCAGTACTTGTTGTATTTACAGGATTATCACTGTAATGTACAGTAAAAGACCAAATAGCCAGAGAGAGGCTACAAAGTAATAGTCCAAAAACAAACAAGCTCACATATTTTTTCATTTTATAAGATGTAATTATATTTAAATATATACATTAAATAAATATATTTAAATTACTTTATACCAAATACTTAATTTTAAATTTAAAAATCTAAAATAGATTTAATTAAATCATTATTCAAGATTTCATCAACAATTTTAGAAGCTTGCACTGGGGTTTGTGCAGGATGACTTTGAAAAACTTTTTTATTCAATTCTTCTACAGTATTCGAGAATGGAGTGGCTTTGTTTTTTGAAAGCTCACTTATTTGAGAAATATACCTTGTGTTAAACTGCAAATTAGCAGGGTCTACTTTCCCTTCAGCAATATATCCTCTAGTTTTTTTAGAACATCTACAGGGATTGTCTGTATTTACCAATCCGCATTTTTTGTTCATCCAGTTGTACAATTCTTTACGGGCACGCATTAGCTTGATTCTAAAATTACCTGGACTAATTCCTAAAATTTCTCCTCCAAGATTATGGTCTAAATCAAACATTTCACCCAAAATATAAATCATACGTTGTTCTTTAGACAAGCAAAGTAGCATGCCTGTAGTACAATTGATTCGTATTTCTTCTATGGTATCTCTAAATTCTTTTTCCTCTTGGTCATTTAATTCAAAACTGGGAATACTATCAATTTCATTAAAATAACTTTCAAAGTTTACGACGCGTAGTTTGGCGTTTTTCTTTTTACTATTTAAAAAGTGATTCACCGTAATACGATACAACCAAGTTCTAAATTGACTCTCGCCTTTAAATTTAGCCAAAGCAGTAATCACTTTAATAAAAACCTCTTGTGTAACATCTTCAGCATCAGCTACATTACCAACCATTTTCAAGGCTAAATTATACACAAAAAGTTGGTGGCGAATAATAAGAGTTTGAAGCGCCTTTTTATTTCCATCAATAGATAAGTTTACCAACTGGGTGTCGTTATAATCGGTAAAATTTTCTGAAAAGAAATTCGTCATACAGATAAATTTAAATAAGCCTTATTTTAAAGATATTAAAATAAGGCTTATGAGTAAAATTCTATTTTATATTAGATAGAATTAATTCCGCCATGTACAGGAATTTCTTCACCAATAATATAAGAAGACTCATCAGAAGCTAAAAATAGAACTGCTTTAGCTACTTCTTCAGGGTTTCCAAAACGTTTTAAAGCTGTTTGAGCAGTTATTGCTTCTGCTGCTCCAGAAAGTACATCATCTGGCAAACCTATTTTACCCCAAAATGGAGTTCCAATTGGACCAGGACTTACTGCATTAACACGTATTCCTTTCTCAGCAAGTTCTGCAGATGCAACACGAACCACAGATCGTAATGCCGCTTTACAAGCACTTAGTAAGCTACTACCTGCAAATCCTATTTCATTTAACCAAGATGTTGTAATAATAACTGATGCATTTGGGTTTAAGTTTGCAATACCTTTTTGTAAAGTAAAGTATGAGCCTTTAAAGTTTACATCCATCATATCATCAAAAAATGCTTCATCTGTATCTGCTACAGGAGCTAATTTTCCTTTCCCAACATTAATAAATAATGTATCGATACCTCCAAATTTAGATTTTGCTTCAGAAAACAAGCGATCTAAGTCTGTCTGACTAGTAACATCACCTTGTACACCATAACTATTAGCACCCAATTGTTTTACGGCTGCATCTAATCCTTCTTGACCTCTACCAAAAAGAACTACTTTTGCTCCGTTATTTACAAATTCTTGTGCTGTAGCTAAACCAATACCACTAGTTCCGCCAGTAATAACCGCTACTTTACCATCTAATTTTCCCATTTCTTTTTTATTTTTTTTAAATAAGTTAAACATGATTTTATAGTTTTCGTTAATACTTGGACAACAGGAAAATAGCGGTGTTACAAAAGTTTTAGAAATATTAGAATTTTCTATGGTATACATTTAATTATCAATGGTTTATAAAAACTTTTTAATAAATATTTAAAAATATCACAAAAAATGATATAAATGTTTATAAAAAACCTTGTAGTCTAACCTACAGTTTGTAACTTGTTGTAAACCCTACACTTAAATGGCAAACATTTTAAAAAAACAGCTGTTGTATATTATACTTTCTCTTAGCTGTACTACTTGCCTACTGGCTCAGTCAGAAAAAAATGCATTTACCAAAACAGCTGAGTTAAAATCAAAACAAGATTTTGAATCTCAAAACACTACATATATAGATAGGCTAATTGATACAGCAAAGTCTAATATTCACTCCGACAGTACAATTATTTTACTAAAAGAAGCCTATGATTTAAGTGTTCATATAAAATATAGCCTCGGCGAGAGTAAGGTGCTATCCACATATGGGTATTACTATTCTGAAAAAGGAGAAACTGAAAAGGCTCACGAATATAATACAAGGGCAATAGAAGTAGCGGACAAGCACAATCTATATGAGCAAAAAGTTAGAGTGCTAAATAATATGGGGCTAGATTATTGGTACCAAGGCGATGATGCAAATGCATTAAGAAAATACTTAGAAGCGCAAGCTTTAATTAATGAAAATAAAGAACTAAGTAGATTCTTATCTCATCTAAATAATAATATTGCCCTCTTATATGATAATAATGGTGATTACGAGACAGCCTTGATTTTTTATGAGATTTCAATAAAGCATAGTGAAGATAATGAGGATGAAAATTTATTAGCATCTGCATTAATAAATATGGGAGGTATTTATTTAGATCAAAAAAATATTGAAGAAGCAGAGCGATTAATAAACAGAAGTGTTCAGATTTTCATGAAACTTGATAACAAAGAATGGTTGTCCAATGCTTATGTGTCAAAAGGAAGTATAGAAATAGAAAAAAAGAACTATCAAGAAGCTTTAAAATGGCTAAAAGAAGCAGAAAAATTATGTGATGAAATTGAGCATAATTTTGGATACACTTATGTATATAATGGTTTGGCCGAAGCTTATATAGGACAAGAAAATTTAATATTAGCGGAGGAATATGCTTTAAAAGGATTACAAATTTCAAAGAAGATAAACGATTTAAAAAATATAAAAGAATCAAATTTAATTTTATCTAAAATCTATGATAAAAAAGGGCTTTATAACAAAGCCTATGAATACCAGTCTGAGTATATGGCACTCTTTGAGAAATCATCCGTAGAAAAATTTAAGAAAGGGCTTGGGGTTTTACGTAGTAAAATGGAATTCGATAATGAGAAAAAGGTAATAATTGAAGAAAATAATAAGGCGTTGGCGAAACATAAACAGTATGTTTATTTTGCACTAAGCGCTCTTTTTATAGCTATTTTGTTTTTAGGCTTAATTTATAGAACAAATAAACTACAAAAGAAATTTACAGCAGAATTGAGTGATTCTAATGAAACCAAAGACAAGCTTTTTTCTGTTATAGCACATGATTTAAAAGGGCCAATAGGTTCTTTTTATTCCCTTATGAAATTATACATGGATAAAGAATATAGTAAAGAAGAAGCCGATCACTTGTTTTCAAAAGCATTAGATAATATTAATAATATATCAGACATGTTAAACAACCTGCTGCTATGGGCTAAAACACAAATACAAGGGAATATTATTAAAAAACAAAATATAAATATTAATACAATAGTTAAGGATAATATAGAATTGCTTAACCCATTAGCTGAAAAGAAAAGTATACAAATCAGTAATTATATACCTGAAAATACTTTGTCGTATAGCGATAGAGACCATATGGATATAGTTTTAAGAAATCTAATAAGCAATGCTATTAAATTCACTAATAGGAATGGTGAAATACATATCAATTCTTTTGAAAAGGATGATGAACTTCAAATAGAAGTTAGTGATAATGGTGTTGGTATGGATTTAGAAACACAATCTAAATTATTTGAAAAGAATAATACAGAATCAACCTATGGCACTAATAATGAAAAAGGAACTGGTTTAGGTCTTTCTTTATGTAGAGATATGGTAGAAAGTAACGGAGGAAAAATAGGGGTGTCGAGTATTAAAGACAAAGGAACTACCATCTATTTTACATTACCTATAAAACAAGGCTATTTAAAGGCCATTTAAGAGATAATCAATTAGTTTATTCATTCATTAGAATTGATTTATTATTATTTACACTAATTTCAATACGTAAAAAGATTTTTATTCTTTAAAAGTAAACAACATCAAATAAGAAAATTACTACAAATAAAGTAATCTTTACAACATATATTATTCAATAGTAATAAGTAATAGTAGTTTTAGATTTCTAATGAATTTTAGATTATAAATGAAACCTATTACTTTTTATAAACTCAAAAAAACATTTTTTTTTATTTTAGTCACACTTGGATCTGTTAGTGTATTAGCACAATCAAAAAAAAATGCACTTACTAAAATTAACGAGTTAAAATCGAAACCAAATTTTAACCCTCAAAGTTTAATCTACATAGATTTGCTGATTGATTTGGCACAGGCTGGTTTACAACCTGATAGTACCCTTATTGTGCTTGATGAAGTTTATGACTTAAGTGTTAAGGCAACATATAGAATTGGCGAAAGTAGTGCGCTATCATTATATGGTTCTTATTTTTCAAAAAAAGGAGAAACAGAAAAGGCTTTCGACTATCACAATAAAGCATTAGCTGTTGCAAATAGACATAACCTTAATAACGAAAAGGTTACGATTTTAAATAATATGGGACAACTTTATTGGCTTCAAGGTAATGATGCGAATGCTCTTACACAGTATTTAGAAGCATTGACGGTAGCAGAAAAAATGAATGATACTAGTAAAGTAGCCATTCTCAATATTAATATTGCTGAACTGTACCTTACTAATGGAGATTATGAAACAGCATTGACTTTTTATGAAATAGTTAAACAACTTAAGAGTACAAATACTGACAGTGAAATATTGGGACTTGCATTTTTATACATAGCTGGAATTTATGCAGAACAAGAAAAATTAGATGATGCGGAAAAAACAATTGATAAAAGTATTGAGATCTTCAATAAACCTATTAATACAGCAAGTATTTTGTCGGCTTATGGTAATATAGAAGCTTATGATGAAAAAGGAAATATCTTATTTAAAAAACTCAAGTACAAGGAAGCTTTAAAATGGTATTCGGAATCAGAAAAACGCTGCGATGAAGTAAATTTTGGAGAGGGTTATGCCAAAGTGTATAACAGTTTAGCGAATTGTTATTTAAGACTTAATGAAATAAAAACTGCTGAAAAATATGCGCTAAAAGGACTGCAAAAGTCAAAAGAATTAACTGCGCTTGCCGCCATAAAAGAATCAAATTTGATTTTATCTAAAATCTATTTTGAAAAAGGGCAAATTAGCAAAGCTTATCAATATCAATCTGAGTACATCACACTTTATGAAAAAGGATCTGCAGAAAAATTCAAAAAAGGACTTGGAGTTTTACGTAGTAAAATGGAATTCGAGAATCAGAAGAAAGCACTAATTGAAGAAAACAATAAAGCGCTTGCCAAACAAAAAACCTATGTTTATATAACATTAGCTACGCTGCTAATCGTTAGCCTATTCTTACTTTTAATTTTTAGAACACATAGATTACAAAAACGCTTTACGGCTAAACTAAAAGATTCAAACCAAACTAAGGATAAGCTTTTTTCTGTTATAGCTCATGATCTTAGAGGGCCTATAAATTCTTTTTATTCGCTTATGAAATTATATATGGATAAAGAATTTAGTAAAGAAGAATCGGCATACTTATTTCCAAAAGCGATGGCTGATATTCAAAATATTTCAGACATGCTAAATAACCTTCTGCTATGGGCAAAAACCCAAATGCAAGGCTCTACAATTAAACAGCAAAATATAGATATTAATGCACTAGTTAAGGATAATATAGAATTGCTAAATCCATTAGCTGAAA
>CAZLUS010000066.1:0-8366 GCA_964562775.1 uncultured Flavobacteriaceae bacterium
TATGCCCATAGATTGGTTGAACTTAACAACGCATCGCCTAGATATTTATGATGAAGAATTAGCAAAAACGGAGTTCTTAAATCAATTTGAAGCTTTATACAATAACAATGATTCTGATGCATCAGCGCTAAACGAATTACCTACCGCTTTTGATTATATACGATTAGGTCATCCATTATCCTGTGTGTTAGAATGGGTGATTTCAAAAACACATCATCTAAAACCTGAAAGTGTTATTAGTTTTTCGTCTAAAACGACACCTATATTAGCGATTCTTAGAAAAAACAAATTAGAAAACAAAAACACTCAAATATTATGCACAGATGAGCTTCCTGATTTCTTTGACTCAGAATTAATACGTTCTATTTACGGTTATAACTTTGAAGTCAAGAAAATTGAAAACACATCTTCAATTCCTTCCTTTGATGGTAGTACCATTTTATTTTCTGAGCGGCCTAGCATTTTAACTACTGAAAATAATGCTGCTATTGATTTCTACATCAACTCGTACGGGTCTTACGGCAGCGTTTTAATTGTAAATGGTGAACAAAACCATGATTACATATCAGAAATTCAACATGTTCGCAGACGAGAAACTATAGCCATGACACCGAGTAATTGTTATGCACTATTACAAAACGTAGTTAGCACAACTCCAAATACCAAGAACAATAATTTCGAAGAAAATAAAACAAAGGTATTAAAGGCTATTTCAAATATTACTGGCACCACTACAAAAGCTTTGGTGGGCTCTAGTGGACTATCTATGCAATATGCAATTATGATGGGGTTAATACACGACGCATTAGAAAACCATAAAGGAAAAGATATTCGGTTTATTGTACCTCCAAATTGTTATGGTGGTACTAACGACCAAGCGAGGCGAGTGGCGGCATGTATAGAAAATGTTGAAGTAGTAGATTTATCTGTAGATGCAGGCAACGATATGGCTAAAAGTGTCGACCTTGTTTTAGATGCTATTGCTAAAGAAGACGCTATCCCATATATTATTGCTGAAATACCGACAAACCCACGTGTTGAAGTTCCTGATCTTATAAAATTAAGAGATGCTTTAAGTAAAAAACGTAAAACTGCAAGTGGCAATACTGGCATTGCGCCTGTTTTTATATTAGATCAAACATTTTGCCCTAATGTTCTCTTTTTAGGAAAAGGTGAAATACTATCTACCGTTAGTGCCATTTCATACGCGAGTGGTTCTAAATTTCCTAGTGGTGGCAAATGTACTGCTGGATATTGTGTAAGTAATCTAAAGGCTAAAGGTTTGATGAATAAGATAGCCTTACACTTAAACCTTTGTGATAATGAAGCAACAGCACTTCAATATCAATTCTTAGCAGAGCAATTACCATCAATGAACCAAAGAATTCAAGATGCGTATCTAAATACACGCGAGTTTGTAAGCTTTATAAACAAATCTTTACCTGATGCAAAAATTAATTTTGTTTCTGAAGAAATTGCAAAAATGGGTTTTACGCCTTCTGTGTTTTCTTTAGACCTGCCTACCAAAGGGAACACAGATGAAGAAAAAGAAGCCTACAAAAGAAAATTAAATCTTAAGCTAATTGATTTAATGATTACTAAAATACCTCATGAAAGTAAGTATTGTGTAAGTTACGGACAGTTAAAAGGTTGTTACTGGACTATCCCTGCAACCTCAACGCAAGGGACAACAAAAGAAGGCGATAAAGATTATATAGCTCGAGTAGCACTATCACCTAATATGGACTTAGACCTTCATAAGAAAGTCTTCTTAGATTTTATTGAAAACATATAACTTATATTTTTGAGAAAATCTTGAGCTAAGAATGCAGATTAACGCATTGTTTGTAATTCTTTTTGACTAAATTGTTTTTAAATCACTAATTTCAAGGCGATTAAAATATTACTTATGTTAAAAATACAAGGTATCTATAAATTAGGTTTAGCGATAATCATGCTATTTTTTATTTGCTGTAAAGAAAATAAAAAGACAGATTCAGAATTCATAACATTATTTAACGGTAAAAATCTCGACGGCTGGGTAAAACACGGTACAGAAAAATGGTATGTAACTGATGGAGAGTTGATATGTGAAAGCGGCCCAGATGCACAATATGGTTATCTAACTACAACCGATTTCTATGATGATTTTGAGTTATCTGTTGACTTTAAACAAGAAAAAAATGGCAACAGTGGTATCTTCTTTAGATCTACAGTAGATGGTACAAAAGTTAACGGTTGGCAAGTAGAAGTAGCACCCCCAATGCATAATTCTGGTGGCATATACGAGTCTTATGGCCGTGGATGGCTAGTAAAACCCGACCCAGAAAAGGACAAAGCGCTAAAAATGGGTGAATGGAATACTATGAAAATAATTGCTATTGGATCCAGTATAACTACCTGGCTTAATGGTACGGAAATGATTCAGATTGAAGATGAGAAAATAGGTAAAGGCAAAGGAGCTATTGCGCTTCAAATTCATGATGGTGGTGGTATTAAAGTACATTGGAAAAATCTAAAAATAAAACCCATTAAAAAAGAAGTTGCTGAAGCCGAAGCAAATAAATGGATTCCTCTTTTTAACGGTACATCAACAGAAGGGTGGCGCGCATACAATGGTAAAGAATTACCTCCACAATGGGTTATTGAAGATGGTGTCCTTTCATTTGATACTGATAAGAAGTTAGAAACTGATTTTGAAGGTGGTAAAGATATAATTTATGCTGCTGAAGAATTTAACAATTTCGATTTATACCTCGAATGGAAAATACCTGAGGGAGGTAATAGTGGGGTCATGTATCATATAAAAGAAGGAGAGTATAGCCCTTACGAAGTAGCTCCAGAATACCAATTACTTGATGACTTAAAGTGGGAAGAAATTAACAATACCAAATTAGAAGAGTGGCAAAAAACAGGTGCCGATTATGCCATGTATACCCCAAATAGTAGTATGAAAGTAGTAAAACCTGCGGGCGAGTGGAATACCACTAGAATAAAATTCACTACTGAACGTGTTGAACACTGGCTTAATGGAAAAATGATTTTGTCTTTTGTACCATGGTCAAAGGACTGGAAACAACGAAAAACTAACGGAAAATGGAAAGACTTTTCTGATTATGGAAAATACAGAAGTGGATACATAGGGCTTCAAGACCATGACAGTCCGCTATGGTTTAGAAATATTAAGATTAAAAAATTATAAAAATAACGCGCAATATGAAAAGAAGAAAATTTATAAAAAATACAGCAACCTTAGCTTCAGTTTCTTTTTTACCATCTTCTGTATTGGTTGCATGTTCAAAGGACAAACGCTTAAGAACAGCACATATAGGCGTTGGTGGCATGGGAGCCGAAGATCTTAAAGCTATCTCGTCACATGATAAAGTAGATGTAGTAGCCTTATGTGACGTAGACAGTAATAGACTTAAAGAAGCACAGAAACTGCATCCTGATGCAAAAACATATGCTGATTATAGAGTGATGCTAAAAGAAATGAAAAACGATATTGATGCCGTTATTGTATCCACACCAGATCATACACACGCTCCAGCTTCACTAATGGCAATGGAAATGGGTAAAGCAGTATACTGTCAAAAACCTTTAACGCATCATGTATCTGAAGCTAGAGCGATGCAAAGAATGGCCGAAGAAAAGAACTTAGTAACCCAAATGGGAATTCAGGTACACTCATTTTATGATTATAAACTAGCAACAATACTTATACAATCTGGTATTATTGGTAAAGTAAAAACTGTAGATGCATGGTCTCCTAAAAATTGGGGCTATGATGGTCCAGTACCAGAAGGGGAAGACCCAGTACCAGACCATCTTGATTGGAATCTTTGGTTGGGTACTGCCACTAAAAGACCTTATAAAGAAGGTTTTTACCATCCTGGTAATTGGAGAAAACTTACAGATTATGGTTGCGGTACCTTAGGTGATATGGGGGTTCATATTTTTGATACACCCTATAACGCCTTAGCATTAGATGTGCCTAAGACCATTAAAACAAGTTGTAGACCACCTAACGAATATGGTTTTCCAGAGAATAATAAAGTGACCTACACTTTTCCGGGTACAAAGTATACTACTAAAGAATTTAAGTGGGTATGGCATGATGGTATTGGAGCACCAGAGCTTGATGAACATTTAACACTCCCAAATAATGAAACACTACCAGGACAAGGTGCTATGTTTATTGGCGAAAAAGGGCGCTTGCTTTTACCACATTTTATGGAATTACCAAAGCTTATTGTAGATGGAGAATACAAAGAGATAGACTTATCTAAATACAAGGAAGCTAGTGCAATGGGAGAACCTGTTAGGGATTATGCATCAGAAAGCCCAAAACATTATTATCAATTTGTAGATGCCTGTTTAGGCGATGGTGTTTGTACAGCGCCATTCTCTTATTCTTCAAGACTCACAGAAACAATTCTTTTGGGAGTAATTGCAGGACGATTCCCTAACGAAACCTTGCATTGGGACAATACAAATGCGCGATTCTCTGAAGAAGCTGCTAATGCCTTTTTAGATGCTCCTTACAGGGAATTTTAATGTCTTTTTTGGTGCAGAAACTAAAGTCGAGTTTACCGTTACCGTATACAAAAAATGGCGATGTTAAATTAGAGTGGATTTATCTTAAAAAAACTACTCGATATGCAAAACAAAAACATAGCATATAGTTTCATTTTTTTGTAGTTTTAAACCGTTCATTAATAGACCGTATCAAATCAACTAAACTTCAATCACTATGAAAATTATTTTCAAACTTACTTTGTTTTGTTTACTAGCATTTACTTTTTCTTTAAGTGCTCAAGAAAAATCTAAAAATCCTCTTAAAGGATTAGAATTTAGAAATATAGGTCCTGCAATGACCTCTGGTAGAATTGCCGATATTGCCATTCATCCAGAAAATGAAAGCGTCTGGTATGTTGCAGTTGGTTCTGGCGGTGTATGGAAAACTACGAATTCTGGAACAACTTGGAAATCACTATTCGATAAAGAAAAAGTATATTCTATAGGTTGTGTTACTATAGACCCTAATAATCCCCATACCATATGGGTAGGTACTGGCGAAAATGTTGGTGGGCGACATGTTGGTTTTGGTGATGGTATCTATGTAAGTCATGATGATGGTAAAACATGGAAAAATATGGGTTTAGAAAATTCTGAACACTTATCTAAAATTATTGTGCACCCTAGTAATTCTGATATCATATGGGCTGCTTCGCAAGGACCACTTTGGAGTAAAGGTGGCGACCGAGGTGTTTACAAAACTATAGATGGAGGAAAAACTTGGAAACGCACCTTAGGTGATACAGAATGGGTTGGTGCAACAGATATACTTATAGATCCTAATAACTCAGACATATTATACGCTGCTACTTGGCAAAGACACAGAACCGTAGCAGGTTATTTAGGAGGTGGACCAGGCTCAGGACTTCATAAAAGTACCGATGGGGGTGAAACATGGAAAGCGCTTAAAAGTGGTATTCCAAAATCGAACCTAGGCAAAATAGGCTTAGCAATGTCTCCATTTAATGCTGATGTAATTTATGCTGCGATTGAACTTGACAGAAGAAAAGGTGCTGTGTACATGTCTACTAATGCTGGTGCGTCATGGACAAAGCAATCAGATGCTGTTTCTGGTGGTACAGGTCCGCATTACTATCAAGAACTTATTGCTTCTCCTCATGAAGAAGGCACGCTATATATGATGAATAATGCGGCTTTAATTTCTAAAGACCATGGTAAAACCTTTACGAACATGTCTAGATCTAATCAACATAGTGACAGCCATGCGTTAGTATTTAAAAAATCTGACCCTAATTATTTATTAATTGGTACCGATGGTGGTTTGTATGAAAGTTTTGATAATACGCAAAGTTGGAAGTATGTTAGAAATTTACCAATTACCCAATATTTTAAAATCGCTGTAGATGATGCGAAGCCTTTTTACAATGTGTATGGCGGTACGCAAGATAACGGTTCGCATGGTGGGCCTTCTAGAACTATTAGTTCTGATGGTATTGCAAGTGCAGATTGGTGGAAAACACTTGGAGCAGATGGTGCGCAAACTGCTACAGAACCTGGTAATCCAGACATTACCTATGGCGAGTTTCAACAAGGTGCATTATGGAGAATAGACAGTAAAACAAGAGAAAGTGTTTTTATTCAGCCGCAAGCTAGAGAGGGTGATCCGTACGAACGATATAATTGGGATGCTCCAATTGTAGTTAGTTCTCATAACCCAAAACGCTTGTATTTTGCTTCACAGCGCGTTTGGAAATCTGAAAATAGAGGTGATGCTTGGCAACCCATATCTGGTGACCTTACCCTAAATGAAGAACGAATGACTTTCCCTTACTATGGCAAAACGCAAAGTTGGGATAATCCGTGGGATGTCTTTGCAATGTCTAATTACAATACCATTACATCCTTAGCGGAATCGCCAAAACAAGAAGGATTAATATATGCTGGAACTGATGACGGACTCATTCAAGTTACTGAAAACGGCGGAACTAATTGGAGAAAAACCACGCTTAATACTGTAAAAGGCTTACCTAGCACTCCATTTGTGAATGATGTTCGCGCCGACCTTTTTGATGCAAATACAGTATATGCAGCTTTAGATAATCATAAGTATGGGGACTACAAACCGTATATTATTAAAAGTAGCGACAAAGGAAAAACTTGGTCTTTAATTAATGGTGATTTACCACAAAAACTACTCATTTGGAGATTGGTACAAGACCACGTAAAAAAAGATTTATTATTTGCAGCCACAGAATTTGGTGTATATGTAACCACTAATGGCGGAAAAAACTGGATAAAACTAGAAGGTGGCATGCCTACAATTCCGATTCGAGATATTACAATTCAAAGACGAGAAAACGATTTAGTTGCTGGATCTTTTGGTAGAGGTATTTTCATTTTAGATGATATCTCACCATTACGTGATTATAATACTGGTTCTTCTGCTGAAGCAAAACTCTTTCCTGTAAAAAATGCCCCATGGTATCGACAATCTAGTAGAGTCGGTAGTCAAGGTGATGCAGAATGGATTGCTAAAAACCCACCCTTTGGAGCCAATTTCACCTATCATATGGCTTCTAAACTAAAATCTAAAAAAGCCCTTAGAAAAGCGCAAGAGAAAAAAGGAACGGCTAAATTTCCAGGTTGGGATGCACTAGAACAAGAAAGCAGACAAGATGGACCATCTATTCTTTTAGTGATTAGAGACGCAAATAACAATGTAGTTAACACCATAAAAGGCACGAACAAAAAAGGGTTTAACCGTGTGAATTGGAATTTAACCTATCCTAATAAAAATGGAGAACGACTAGAAAGACCAAGAGCGAGACAAGGTTTTCGTGGTGGCGGCATTATGGTAACTCCGGGAGATTTTACTGTAACATTAGTAAAACAAATTGATGGTGTAAATACTGTTTTACAAGGTCCTGAACCATTTAAAGTAGAAGCTATATTTGAAGGAGCTTTACCTAGAAAATCGTTTAAAGAAATGGATACGTTTAGGGATGCTACTTTTGCCTTTCGCCAAGACTTAACAGCAACTACTATCTCATTATCTAAAAGTCAAAAAACAGTTGATGCAATGCTTCGCGCATTAAACAAAGCGAATGCGCCATCAGACGAATTATACAAACGCTTAAACACTACGAAGAATACCTTATTAGATATTGAAAAAGAATTTCAAGGAGACCAAATAAAAGGCGAAGTAGGTGAACGTTCAAACCCAAATGCAAGTGAAGGCAGTGCGCTTAGCTGGAGAGCTTTTGGTAATACCTATGGCCCAACAGAAGAGCATAAAGCTTTCTTAAGTCGTGTGCAAAGTCAACTAAAGAAAGTAAAAGCTAAACTGCTTCCAATTGTTAATTCGACACTCCCAGCACTTGAAAGTGATTTAAAGAAAGCTGGAGCGCCGTGGATAGAAGGACAAGGCCTAATAAAAGAATAGCGCGATTTAATGTGGTAGAAAGCCTCAATTCTATAGACTTAATTGACCGAATAGAAACACATCTAGTTCCTAAACTAAATGCACCTATTAGGCTACAAGAGTATGGGGTTGGCATTTTTAATGCAACTATGACCAAATCTGCATTAAAAAAGGTTTTAAAGAAAAAAAACATCAAGGTTAATAATACTATTGCCACCTCAGCTACCTATATAAAAGGCGGAGAATGTATAACGTTAACGGTAGCTAAAGAAAAGCCTGCGAAGAAAAAACTGACACTTAAATTAAAAGTACTCTTTGAAGACGATTATTTAGCCTTAATAAGTAAACCCTCTGGCATATTGGTTAGCGGCAATAGTTTTAAAACTATCGCAAATGCTTTAGCGCA
>CAZLUS010000066.1:8466-12750 GCA_964562775.1 uncultured Flavobacteriaceae bacterium
CTGGCATATTGGTTAGCGGCAATAGTTTTAAAACTATCGCAAATGCTTTAGCGCAAAACTTAAAACCAAGTACGTTAAAGAATGCTACAAAACCTCAGCCAGTGCATCGTTTAGATTATGCGACTACAGGCATTCTTTTAATCGGAAAAACAAGCGATAGCATTAGAGCTCTGAATCAGTTATTTGAAACTAAAAAAATTACAAAAACCTATTATGCTGTCACTATTGGCAGTATGAAACCTCATGGAATTATCAATACTAAAATTGACGAAAAAGAAGCATGCACTGAATATAGGATTTGTGATACTGTAGTCTCGAAACGATTCGATAGTCTTAATTTGGTGCAACTAAACCCAAAAACAGGTAGAAGGCATCAATTAAGAAAGCATTTAGCTAGTATTGGTAATCCTATTTTAGGAGATGCCACTTATGGTTTAGAAAATTTAATCTTAAAAAGAAAAGGCATGTATTTACATGCCTTTTCTTTAGAATTTACACACCCATTTACAGAAGAGAAAATTTATCTAAAAGAAGAATTTCCAAAAAAGTATGGAAAATTATTTTCTACAATTAAGCAGAGTTACGACTCGCATTAATATTACCATATAAGGAACGCGTTACAATCTTCTCATAAAGTGCTTTGAACTCGGTATTCTGCGTAATATGATACAAGGCGTTTTGCTGTATGACCAATAAAGGCAATACTATTTTTTCTCTAATCTTAACAGATTCTCGTGAAACAGCTTCTTGTTCCATTAAAATTTTCTGTCCAGAAATTTTTAGCAACATTTTTTCAGAAAGCAAACATTCGTCATGAAGAACATGCCAAAACTCACCATATTCAGCATCATCTTTCATATAATTGGTTAACCCAAAATTAGTTTTAGCTAACGACATCATACTATTAGACATTAAAGCTCTAAAGAAAGGCACTTTTTTATAAAGTGATTTTATTTCTTTTAATCGACCTTGATCTGCCAAGGTTTTAATCGCTGTTCCTAAACCAAAATAACCCGGTACATTTTGTTTTAACTGACTCCAAGAACCCACAAAAGAAATCGCTCTTAAATCAGACAATTCTAATTGTTTTTTATTTCCTCTTTTCCCTGGTCTACTGCCAATATTAGCATTAGAATAATACTTTAGTGTACTACGATGTTCTAAGTAAGAAATAAATTTATCATGTTGCTTTAATGCATCGTATTTCGCAAAACTTAATTCGGAAAGTTCTTCAATAAGCTTTCGCTCAGAAGCAGAAATCTTATGTTCTTTTCCGAATAAATTATTACTTAATCCAGCCGTTAACAATTGTTCAGAGTTATGAATAAATTGTTCTTTTGTACCATAAGTACTTGTAATCGTTTGCCCTTGAATGGTTAATTGAATTTCGTGATTCGCAACATCTTTTGTTTGCGAAGCATAAAAACGATGCGTTTTACCACCTCCTCGAGCTGGAGGGCCTCCCCTACCATCAAAAAACATGACTTTTATGCCATTCTTTTTACAAACCTTACTGATAGTTTCTTTGGTTTTTAAAATAGACCAGTTCGCTTTTAAATACCCACCATCTTTAGTACCATCAGAAAAACCTAGCATAACAGTATGCATTTCTTTACGGCGTTCTAAATGCTTTCTATACGCAGGTATATCAAATAATGTCTGCATTACCTCTTCAGCAGCATCCATACCTTTCATAGTTTCAAAGAGCGGTATAATATCAAAAGTGATATCTTCTTCTGCCCAACCACACCATCTAAACAATCCGAATACAAAAAGTACAGAATAAATATCTTCTGAGTTACTTATAATATATCTGTTGCAACCTTGCTCTCCATTTCTAGATTGTATTGTTTTAAGTTGCTTTATATTCTTAATCGTATCTTTTACAATATCTTCATTAAAATCGGTAGGCTTAAGTGTAAGATCTTTCTTCAACAACCATGTTGTCAACTCACTTTCTTTAAGTTCACTTAAACTTTCTTTAATGGCACCTTGTTGTTTTAAAACAGCTTCTACTACTTGATAGTGTTTGCTATGGTCTTGACGAATATCTAAAGTTGCAAAATGTGTTTTGAAAATATGTACTTTATCAATGAATTCATCTAATTCACTTAAATAGAGCCCATGGTAATTGCTTACCAATCCTTCTTTAATAGCTTCAAGTGATGTAATTATTTCTTGATAACTTACTAGTACACTAGCATCAAACATGGCATGATACAATTTATCACTAAGCGCCGTTATATCGGCTTGAAGAGTTTTAAAAGTAAGCTTCTTAGATAAGGCTTTTAGTTCATTGTAATAACACTTCATTAAAGTTACACGCAATTCGTCGGCAACTTGCTTTGTTATTGATGCCGTTACAAAAGGATTACCATCACGATCACCACCCGGCCAAAAACCAAGTTTCATAATATCATAATTAGCAAAGTCTTCTGCTCTCACATTACTTTTTACATACTGAAACAATTCGCCAATAGCATCGTAATAGGTGTTACGTAAAATATGTATAATATTCTTTGCTTCATCTAATGGAGTTGGCTTTTTAGCATTTACTAAAGATGTTAAACCCAACTGCTGCAATGTAATATCAATATCGTTTATCTGATTAGCATCTATAAGTGCTCTTAGTTCTTCCATAATATCAAGAACTGCAGGCGTATAAAATTGAGTAGGGTGTGCTGTAAGTACTATTCTAGCACTAAATGTTGATAATTTATCAGCAATCTTATCCCAATTTTTAGATTGATTTACCAGTTCAAAATAATCTTTTATAGACAATGAATTGGTGTATTCTTGTAATTCTGAAAATGCTGCATCTTCTACACTATCATACAATACAACTTGTCGTTCTACATACTGTATAATACGAAACATAAAATCTAATTTCTCTTTCTCATCTTTTATATCAACAAAGTTGGCGAAAAAACTTTCTAAGATTTCTTGAGGAGTTTTACCTGATGCTAATCCTTTTTCACAATGCTCAAATAACAGCGGAATAAGCATCCCTACATTTTCAATATTTCTATAGGGAAGGTTTAAAAAAAGACTGTTATAAATATTAAATTTATTAGTAACTGAGCTTTTAAAAATTTCTAACCTTTTTATCTGCTGTATTGGACTCATTGTGGTTCGTGTTTTAAGGGGTCAAATTACGTTATAAAAACAAAACCTGTTACTAATCATCACTCAAATAACATATTTATTTGTGCTTAGCGTAAATTCTAACAAACGAAATCGTTATCGTAAAAAATGTTCTCGATATTGAAGCACCCTAAAATCGAAAGTATTGAACTTTGGATGCTGCTTTTTTAGGTCTTTATACAATTGCAAACTACCAATTGCTCTATTTGCCGCCCCAGATGGTGCAGTTAATGAAACTGTTTGTATTATTTTTTCTGTCTTTGGATGCCTAAATTCATGTATTCTAGGCACCTGATTGTTTACTACTTTAAAAGCTATATGCTTTTCTTTTAATTGTTTTCTGAAAAAATATTCAGGGCCATTTTTACTATTTCCTCCTGTGAATAATATAGTCTCTACGGAAGGGTATGATTCTAGATACTTTAAAAGGTTTCTAAGTTTTACATTTTGCATGCCTATATCTGAAGCATCTACCTTTTCGCGTTGGGCACTATCAACTATATCACAAATGCCTATTTTATTACACGTTAGAAATTCTTTCCGCTCTACTATGGCTTGGTTTGTAGTTTTGAACTTTAGGTTTAAGTCGAATATTTCATTTAAAATTGGCCATAATTTTCCATCTCGACTACCGTAGCAAAAATCAACATCGCCATCTCTAAGTTCTCGCGTTGTAAAACGTGGTGGTGGTAGTGTGCCTACAATTAATTTTTTAACACCATCAAATAAGAAAGGGGGATAAGGGTGTTTGTGTATAAACATTACTCGAGCTGGTTTAATTCTTCACTTGCCTTTTTAAGTAAAATTTTATTAGTTCTAAAACCTTTTTTAGACATATTATCCGATTCTTCAACCATTTCTTGATACACTATTTTACCCTCTTTAATTTTTTTATTTCTAACTAAAAATCGAGCTAGTTCTAATCTTTCCATATAATAGTTATACGGTGCATCAAAATTTCTTAATACGGATTCTGCTTTTTCTATTTTTTCAACTTTCTCTAATGCCATACCGTATAAAAAAGCTCCTCTAGATTTTTTAAAATTTGGATTTGCTGTAATTTGCTCAGCAATGCCTATTGAAGCTTCAAATTTATTTGAATAGTAATAGGCTTCCTGTAGTTTTGTTAATACATAAAAG
>CAZLUS010000067.1:0-12672 GCA_964562775.1 uncultured Flavobacteriaceae bacterium
AATTGAATGCACCTCTAGAGGACCATTATTTCTAGTGCTTATTAATATAGAGGTGTCGTCAGATAAGATAATTTTTTCAATACTTTTTATATTACCATCAAGATAGAGACCACTTTCGGTATAAGGTAAAAAATTGTATCCATCTTTTTGGTTAGAGATAAGTACAATGCCGGATATAGCATCTAAACGTGGTGTTTCAACTTCTGTATTATAAATGTTTCCGGCAAGTATTGCATCTTTAAAACCATCATTATTTAGATCGTGAAAAACTGTTTTTAATAATGGAAAACTCTGTGCCTCAATTGGTAAAACTGTTTTTGTGAATTTGCCATCACCTTGATTTACCAATAATAAAGAACTAAAATTAGTAGCTTCTTTAGCGTAAGAAGTATTTAATTTTTCGCCATAAATATCATCAAGACTTGCATGAGCGAAATCTGTATAGGTTTTAAATTTTTCTTTGATAAAGGGCATCTGCTCAGAAGAGCATTGTCTGCCTCTTACGGGAACATATTCCCCATTGTATTGTTTGCTTAAAACAATATCATGAGTGCCGTTACCATCAAAATCAGTAGCATTTATTTTAAAAGGGTTTTTACTATTTGCTTTAAATTTTATGTTTAGTCCAATATTACCTACTATATAATCTTTTAAACCATCATTATTTATATCTGTTTCATTAACGGAGTACCACCAGCCTTTTTCATTTAGTAAATCACTTGTATTTTTTTCATAACTAAATGTGCCTCTATTATTTTTAAAAAAGCCTATACCAGCCCATTCTCCTACAGCTATAAAATCTAACCAACCATCATTATTGTAATCAGTGGTAACAAGACTGTTTATAATGCCATAATCTAATAAGTCAGGCGCTATGTTTTTAGTAACGTCTTTTAAAGTTCCGTTTACATTTTCATATACAGTTGATGCTGCGTATTTAGGGTAATTTTTTGGTATTATTCTGTTACCTACTATGATGTCTTTATCCCCATCTTTATCATAATCTATAATCGTAACAGATTTACCACTTTTAGGGTATTTTTTAAGTATGTCGCTTTCGTGTTTTATAAAATTTGCCTTACCATCATTAAGATATAGTCTATCTGCATAGTATGATGAATATTCTTCAAATTCATTGCCACCACTTACCACAAAAAGGTCTAAATCATTATCACCATCAAAATCAAAAAAGACAGACTCCATATCTTCGTAAGAGCTATCATTGTTTAATATAGTAGAATTTAATCTTTTAAAACCTGTTTTTTGTTGAAGATAAATTTGCCCTGCTTGTCCTGATGCTCCTCCTATATATAAATCTTCTAATCCATCATTATTTATATCTCCTTTGGCAGTATAAGGGCCAAGGGTTGATTGTTTATAAGGAAGAAGAATTTCTTTTTCAAAATCATCATATACATTTTCTTGATGATTAAATGATAAATTGAGTGAGTTTGGTGATATATTTTTAAATAATGTAGATTCTTTTATTGTACTATTATCTGATATATTAGCTAAACGCTCTTTAAAAATAATATTAGAATTTGCTGTAATGTTGTAGCGTTGTTCTTTTTTGCCTGATCCCCATACAACCTTTACAGTATCTATTTTATCAATATTACCTAGGCCGAAAAATGCCACATTTTGCTGAGCAGACCTGTATCCTCTAACTCTTCTGTTTTCTATAGTTTGCGATTTACCATTATAATAGATAGTTATTTTCGCAAAACTTTCAGACAATACCCCATCGGTTTGTACTTTAAGAAAATTCCCAGTTTTATTTTCCACTGCATTATTCTTATATAAGAAAGCCTTTTCGTCCATGTTATTGACAATCATGTCTAAATCACCGTCATTGTCTAAATCCCCAATACCTACTCCATTACTAAAAGAATAATCTGTCAAGCCCCAATCTTTTGCTACATTGGTGTACGATAGATTACTTTCTTGTTTGTACATGATATTTGGTAATTTTTCTGAAGGCATAGATTCATACAAATTTGTTTTTACGCTTAGTGGTACATTGCCTTTATATTTTTTTTGCGTTTCATATACTCTTGTTTGTAAATCTTTGTCTAAACCATATTTTCTATACCCATTGCTTATATGAATGTCTTTTTTTCCGTCTAAATCAAAATCTGAAAGTAACACAGACCAGCTCCAATCTGTATTGGCAATACCACTCATTTGCGAGATATTATTAAATTTATTGTTACCTAAATTTAATTGAAGAGAATTATACATGTATTGATGATGATACTTAGCTTCATTAATGTAATAATTAAAGCGTTGGGTATTCATAGAAGCCATAAGCGTTTTAGACCTTATATGATCAGCAGAAGACATGTCTAAGACAAAGATATCTTGTAGGTTATCATTATTTATATCGGCAATGTCTACACCCATACCAAAAAATGAAATTTGTTGCGTGTAATTCTTTATTTTATCAGTAAAAGTGCCATTTTTATTATTAATAAATAAGGCATCGGGGATATAATAATCGCTAGAAAAATAGATATCTAACCAGCCGTCATTATTAATATCTGTAATTGCTAGCCCTAAGCCAAACAGGGGTTTTTCAATACCTGCTAATTTGGTAATGTCTTTAAATTTACCATTATCATTTCTATACAAGTGAGAAGAGTTATAATATAAACTTTCTGGGTTTTCTTTTAGTAAACTGTTAAGCTCAATAGGGTTAAAACCGTAGAACTCATTTTCATTCATAACAAGGCAATCTAAATCACCGTCTTTATCCATATCAAAAAAAACAGATTGCGTACTAATACCTGTGTCTGCTAGACCGTAAGATTCTGCTTGGTCTATAAAAGTGCCATTCTTTTGATTTATATATAAAACGTTTTTTCGTAGATTTCTTTCATAAGGTCCACCTTGCGAAATATAAATGTCTTGCCATCCGTCATTATTAATATCTACAAACGTAACTCCGTTAGACCAACCATTTATTTTAGAAATATTAGAATTACTAGAAACGTCAACAAATTTAAAGTCGCCTTTATTTAAATATAAAGAATTAGCAACTTGATTACCACAAAAAAAGATATCTAAAAGACCGTCATTATTTAAATCTTCTATGCCAACACCAGCACCATTATAAAAATAATCATAATCAAAAAGGCTTTCCCCTTTATTTAAATCTGGTTTTATGTTGTTAGCAAAAGTTATATTACTTTCTGCAGCGTCTATTTTATCAAATAAAGTTACAGCTTTATCATCTGTAATGGTACCGTCCTTGTTAGCGTTATCACGCTTAGTATTACAAGAGCCTAAATAAACAATTATAGTAAAGAAGAGAATTAATTTTGTGTGCATCTTTATACTTTAAAAAGCAAATGTAAGTTTATTTTAAATTTAGTAAAAAAGAAAAGAGCCGTTCTTATTTAGAACGACTCTTTTATAATAAGCAATTAAGCTTTTTTTAAAATGTATTAGATTCTAGTGAGTCTAAATGCAGCTTGTATTGCACCATTGCCACAATCATCTGTTTCATCCGAAGTGAAATTGATAACAAAATCAACATCATCTGGATTTTCTAAATCATAAACAGAATTCATTATAGCAGGACCACTTTGTATAGCAGCATTACAACCAGCACCAACACTTTGTGCAGGAGTTACTATAATTTGTCCACAGATAAATTGAAATTCTAAATCTACAGGGCCAAATCCTCCAAAAGCAGGAAAAGTAGTAACACCTTGTATAACTCTAGTGGTATTGTTTGTAGCAATAACATTATAGACACCGTCTAAATAATCTGCTACTCCAAAAGTACCTGGAGCTTCAGTAGTTAATTGGTACATACCTGTATATAAAGTATCTGATGGCAAGTTCGCTACAATATTTACATTGTAAAGAAATGGTGATGAAAAGAATGCACCACCAGAAATATTACCAGTTGTACTATCATTAGAAAATACTCTACCGTCAGTTAGATTAAGAGATAATCTAAGATTAATAGCATCACCACAATTGAATTGCCCCGGCATTAAACCTAAAGCAGATGTAAACTCTCCTAAAGTACCAGAAAATCCTCCTCTGGGTAAACCAAAAGGTCCATCTGTAAAATCAGAAGCAGGTATTGTAGTTAATAGTGCTTCTGCTGGTGATTGCACATCGTCTGGTGTGTTGTCAATAAAACTAACAAAGACATCAACACTTTGCAATAAATCACCATCTTGATTATCTTGCTCTTCAACCATGATAGTAGTAGTTGCTCCTAAGTTAAGCACATCAAGAGCTCCACCCTCAAGGGAAATAGTTCTTAAAACTGCACCACTACCAACCTGTTCTTGCACATTTGTTGTTAGATTATCATCTTCATCACAAGATGCCAGAAGCAATAATCCAGATAAAATTGATAAATATAATTTGCTTTTTTTCATAATAAATATTTTTTAAAATTAATTAGCCGCAGGCGGGTTTGGATTATTATCCCAGTAAACGGGTAATGAATTAGAAGACTTCTGCGTAATATTCGCATTGGTATTAACCGCATTAGAAGGATAGAAAAAAGAACGTATAAATATCCCTGGGTTAGGTTCTAAATTAGGTTGCAAAGTTGTTGGAAAACCTGTTCTTCTATACGCGTTATATGCTTCATGACCACTACCAAATGTAGTAACTAAGAATTCTTCAGCTAGAATATTCCATCTACCCATAGTGTCAGCTGCAGTCCAATTTGCACCAATACTATTTATAAAACCAGTTACTTGACCAGCAGTAGGTGCAAAAGATAAATCTGCTTCTGGATCTAAACCTCCTAAGCTCATAACTTTAGCAACATGTAAAGCTACCCCTTCTTGAATTAAGGCTAAAGCACTATCAGGATCATTAGCTACAAACGCCATTTCAGCTTGATAAAATTTAGTTAAACCAGCTGTCAACAAAGGGCTTATACCAGCTCCTTGTCCACCTTCAACTAAACCTGCACCTTCAAATCTATTATCATCAAACCTACCACCTGCAGGGTATACACCAAAAATAGTTCTTTCAAAACCATCTGGTGGAATACCATCTTGATCACCGTGGTCTCTACCCCAATATCCATCTGGTAAATTACAGAATGTAAATCCTGCATAGTGAGCTGGAGGGACTTCTACAGAACAGTTTAATAATTGTTCGTTTGGTGGAATTTCTTGACCAGGAACAGCTGGAGTTTGTCTGTAAAAGTAATATCTTCTTCTAGGATCATCTGCTGTTACCGTCATATGATTCATCAACCAGTTAGGCTGATATTGATTACCTCCAGAAACCGTATAACTAGTAACATAGCGAGGATGTCTAGTATCTGGATTAACAGCACTTGTCGCTGGCCATGGGAAATCTAAATCATCTGCGTTATCTTCTATGAAATTTCCTCCTGCTACAATTGCATTAAATCGAGCAGCTGCACCTGGGTCTACTAAACGAGTTTGTAAATTTAATTTTAAACGCAAAGTATTTACAGCTCTTACCCATTGATCATAATCATTACCATAAAAGAAATCAAGATTAGGATCACCAGATGTATCATTGGTGAAATTAATTTCAGCTTGATCTAAAAGATCAAAAGCAGCAGCATATACATCAGCTCCAGGAGTTAATGTAGGATTTAACATACCTTCAGCTCCTTGTATAGCATCTGCAAATGGTATATCTCCAAAGGTGTCAACCATAGCAGTAACTGCGTAGGCTTCGATAAACTGAGCTATAGCTATATGTCTAGTAAGCCCTGCTTCTTGAGCAAGAGGTTCCATAGTACGTATATCTGTAAGCATAGTCGAGTAAAACAAAGACCATGTAGCTTGCGTGGTAGCTGGCAGAAAAGTACTTTGGTAATTTCTACCTGCTAATTGCGATGTACGCGTTAGCGCTGCACCGTTCTGATTTAATGCTTCCATAAGACGAGCAAAGTCTTCTTGAATATTAGACAAGAAGAAATTTACATCTGCTTGTGCTGGTGTTAAGGCATTTGGATTATCGGTAATATCCAATTCTATTGTTTCGCATGAAGATAGCATCAACATGGTCAACAAACCCAGAAAATAATATTTATTTAATTTTTTCATTGTTATATTTTTTGTTTTTGTTAAAATGTAGCTTTTACACTTATACCATAGCTTCTAGCACTAGGTCCTGCTAAAAAGTCAAAACCTTGACCATTACCAACACCTAAACCATTAACATTAGGGTCAAAATTAGCCCCATCAGGTGTATTAATAGCATCAAACCATAAGTTTCTTCCAGCAGCAGTAAAAGTTAAATTACCAAATGGTGTTCTGTCTAAAGCTTTACTAGGCAACGAATACGCTAAAGATAGTTCTTGTAATCTTACAGTTGTTGCATCCCATACTTGTAATTCAGAAGGGCCAAATAAAACATTACTAAAATAAAAAGTTGAGTTATTAATCTGTAAGTTATTTGGTGTACCGTCTTGTAAAACACCTGGTAAAATAAAAGTATTAACCCTATCAATAGTTTCAGTAATTAAACCTCTACCTAATAAAGTTGCAATAGTGGTAGAATATACATCTCCACCTTGTGTCCAGTTCCATTGCATATTTAATGTAAAGTTTTTGTAAGAAAATGAATTAATGAAATTCGCTACAAAATCAGGTACTGGATCTCCAATAATACCATCATCAGGATCTTGTATGTAATTTCCATCAGCACCTACAACGAAATTTCCGTTATCATCTCTTAATATACGGCTACCAAAGAAAGATCCTAACGTTTCACCTTCAATAGCAACGTTACCTAGGTTAGTAAACCCAGCAAAAACAACTTGATCAGTATCTAAACCAAGATCAGTAACTACTGGACTAAAAGCAGTGAAATTAACAGAACTGTTCCAGCTAAAACCATTACCCTGTGATCTAAAAACATCAACTCCTAAATCAACCTCAACACCATCAGTTTCTATTTCACCAACATTAGTAAAAGTATTACCAAAACCAGTAGATGGATCTAAAGGTCTGTTTATTATTAAATCTTCTGTCTGACGTGTGTATAAAGAAACATCAAAATTAATTCTATTATCCCACCATCTAGATTCAATACCTATTTCTATCTCTTGGATTGTTTCAGGCTCTAAATCTGGATTACCTAATGTATCACTAACTGAGTTGGTTACAACATCAACACCTGTATTATCTTGAAAATCTCTAACATTAAGATTTAAAGTATTAGCCACAGGGAACGCAGCTCCAGTTTCAAAGTTAGCAGAAGTTCCAATACCACCTCTTACTTTTAGATAGCTAAGAGCATCTCCTTTAAGGCCATCAATTATTTGTGTTGGTATAAAAGATACACTTGCACTAGGATATAACTGTGATCTGTTAGCAGGTGAAAAGTTAGAAACCCAATCATTTCTAGCTGTAAGATTTACAAAAAGAAAATTATCATAATCAAATTCTAAAGATCCAAAAAGACCTACAATATTTCTTTCTGATGTAAACTGAATTGGTAAAGAGTTTAAGAAATTAAAATGACGATTAACACCAAATACTTGTTGGTTATCACTAGTAACACCATTTTGCTCAAACAACTCTCTTCTTGTTGTACCACCAGCATTAAAACTAAAACCTATGTCTTCTGTAAGGCTATATTGTCCATTTAAAGTTAGTGTATGGTCAAAAATGGTTACATCATTAGTAAATGTATTTAAGAAACCACTTTGTAATCTTACACCACCACTTACACCACCTCTATTTTGGCGGTTAGTGTTAAACTCTGAACTAAAATCAATACCACCTCTATAAAGAAGGTTTAAATTATCATTAAAATCATATTTTAATGCAGCTTGTCCATAAACTCTATTAGTTCTTTGACTTACTTCTGCATTATTAACAGTCCATAAAGGATGTTGAATATCATTACCATTTCTGTAGTATACACTACCACCTGTAATAGGGTTTTGAAAAGGTAGACCTATTAAATCAATACTTCTAGGAGTAAAAAATAAATCTCCAAATATAGAAGAACCAGTACCAGTTGCACCGTTACCAAAACTTGCTGCAACAGGAGGTGTTACAAATCTAGTTCTAGCATAATTTAAAGTACCACTAACAGTAAACTTATTACTTAGTTTAGCACTACCACCAATACCTAAGCTGTTACGAGTTACATTATTATTAGGTGTAAAACCTTGGTTTTCTAAGTGTCCGTAATTTAAATTATAAGTAACATTACCATCATCTGAACTACCTCTTACATTTATATTGTTTGTTGCAATAGACCCTTGACGGAAAAAAGCACTAACATTTTCGTATGGTTCAAAAGAATATCGTTGTCCAGCAAATTCTGGAAATGCTGCAGGAATACCCGTAGCAGGGTTTGCAGTAGAATATGGATGTGGTATAGTAGAATTATCATCAATAGCAGGATCATTTTCAAAACTTGCTACATTATTTCTAGCAAAAGCAGGTCCCCAGTTACTAAAGAAAAGACCAAAAGCTTGATCAAAACCACCACCAAATTCGTTTTGGTATTCTGGTAAAGAAGCAATCTCTTGAACAAAGTAAGATGAGTTAACAGTAACTTCAGTCTTTTTTGGACCTTGTCTTGAACTACCACCTTTAGTAGTAATAAGAACTACACCATTACGACCTTGAGTACCGTATAAAGTAGCCGCTGCAAGTCCTCTAAGTACATTCACACTTTCAATACTATTAGGATCTAAATCTAAAAACCTACTAGATCCCGCGTTACCATCTATAAAATTCCCTTGATTATTGGTAGCAGTATTAAAAGGAACACCATCTACAATAAATAATGCTTGGTTAGAACCAGAGAAAGATGTTTGTCCTCTAATAACTACATTGGTACCAGAACCAGCAAGACCACTTTGGTCATTAATTTGTAGACCAGCAGTTTTACCTTGAAGTACACGAGCAACATCACCAGTAGGTCTGCTTTCTAGTTGATCAGATCCAACTTCAGAAACCGCATAACCTAATGCTTTTTTCTCTTTCTTAATACCCAATGCCGTTACAATAACCTCATCTAGAGCTTGTGCATCTTCTTGCATTGTAATATTAATTGTGTTGGAAGCACCAACAGTTGCTCGCTGATCTTTTTGACCTACATAGGTAAAAAGGATAACTTGACCAGCACTAGCTGAAAGCGAATAGTTACCATCAAAATCAGTTTGCGTACCATTAGTTGTACCCTCTACGACAATATTGACACCAGGTAATGGTAAACCATCTTGATCAGTTACCGTACCTGAAATCGTTTTGTCTTGTGCAAAAGAAACATGCACAAAAAACGCTAGAAGAAGCGTTAAGATTCCATTTAATTTTGTTCTCATTTTTAAATTATTTGAATTAGTCAATCGCGAAAATGTGAATTTTAAGTTAATAAAGCAAAATAAATTTCACAAAATTTTATGTTCCTTCCAATAAATTATGTCTTAAAGTTTCTCATATGCCTTTATAATCAGTGAATTAAAACCTATAAAATCTTTTTTTATAGCTATATAATAATATGTTAAATATAATAAATTTTTTAGCTAATCTTAATTTAATACTATCGAAACAAAAATAATTGGTGGTATATTTGAATTATTATGAAATATCATTACATTTGCAGCCCTCAAAATGAGGGTTATTTTATTTAATAGAAGAATTAATGCCAACAATTTCACAATTAGTAAGAAAAGGAAGGGTCACAATTACCAAGAAGAGTAAATCGGCTGCCTTAGAATCTTGCCCGCAAAGAAGGGGAGTTTGTACGCGAGTATATACAACCACGCCAAAGAAACCAAATTCAGCAATGCGTAAAGTTGCTAGGGTTAGGTTAACAAATGGTAAGGAAGTAAACGCATACATTCCTGGAGAGGGGCATAATTTACAAGAGCACTCGATAGTATTGGTAAGAGGTGGAAGGGTAAAAGATTTGCCAGGAGTTAGATATCATATCGTTCGTGGAGCACTTGACACCGCTGGTGTTGAAGGTAGAACACAACGTAGGTCTAAGTATGGAGCAAAACGCCCTAAGAAGTAATCAAAACTTTAGAAAGAAGAGATGAGAAAAAGACAGGCAAAGAAAAGACCATTATTACCAGACCCTAAGTTTGGTGATCAATTGGTAACACGTTTTGTAAATATGATGATGTGGGATGGAAAGAAATCCACAGCATTTAAAGTATTTTACGATGCAATTGATATTGTTGAAGAAAAAAATACTGACGAAGAAAAAACAGCTTTAGAGGTTTGGAAGGATGCATTGTCAAATGTAATGCCACATGTAGAGGTAAGAAGTAGAAGAGTGGGTGGGGCAACATTTCAAATTCCAATGCAGATTCGTCCAGACAGAAAAATATCTACTGCAATGAAGTGGCTTATTCTGTTTGCGCGCAAGCGTAACGAAAAATCTATGGCACTTAAGTTAGCTTCAGAGATTCTAGCAGCTTCTAAAGAAGAAGGTGCAGCCGTTAAAAAGAGAACAGATACTCATAAAATGGCTGAAGCAAACAAAGCATTTTCCCACTTTAGATTTTAATCATTGACATGGCAAGAGATTTAAAATACACAAGAAATATAGGTATTGCAGCACATATTGATGCTGGTAAAACCACTACAACAGAACGAATATTGTTCTATACAGGTGTAAGTCACAAAATAGGAGAGGTGCATGATGGTGCTGCTACTATGGATTGGATGGAGCAAGAACAAGAACGAGGGATAACTATTACTTCGGCAGCAACTACTTGCGAGTGGCAATTTCCAACAGAAAATGGAAAGCCTACAGCTGATGCTAAAGGATATCACTTTAATATTATTGACACACCAGGTCACGTTGATTTTACGGTTGAAGTAAATAGATCATTACGTGTTTTAGATGGTTTGGTCTTTTTATTTAGTGCTGTTGATGGTGTAGAGCCTCAATCAGAAACTAACTGGAGGTTAGCAGATAATTATAAAGTACCACGTATTGGTTTTGTAAACAAAATGGATAGACAGGGGTCTAACTTCTTAATGGTCTGTAAGCAGGTTAAAGATATGTTAGGTTCTAATGCAGTTCCTATTGTTTTACCAATTGGTGATGAAGCAGATTTTAAAGGTATTGTTGACTTAGCTAAGAACAGAGCTATTGTATGGCACGAAGAAGGATTTGGTTCTACTTTTGATGTTATTGATATACCTGCTGAAATGGAGGCTGAAGTAAGAGAATATAGAGCTGCTTTAATTGAGGCAGTTGCTGAATACGATGAAGAATTAATGGAAAAATTCTTCGAAGATGAAAATTCAATAACAGAAGAAGAGGTTCATGCTGCATTAAGAGCTGCAGTAATGGATAGAGCTATCATTCCTATGATTTGCGGTTCTTCGTTCAAAAATAAAGGAGTTCAATTCTTGTTAGATGCTGTATGTAGATATCTTCCTTCTCCTGTAGATAAGGATGATATTATTGGTACGGATCCAGATACAGGAAATGAAGTTTCTAGAAAACCAAATGTAAGTGAGCCTTTTGCTGCTTTGGCATTTAAAATTGCTACAGATCCATTTGTAGGTCGTTTGGCATTTTTTAGAACCTATTCTGGTCGTTTAGATGCAGGTTCATACATATTAAACAATAGATCAGGTAAAAAAGAACGTATTTCTCGTATTTACCAAATGCATTCTAATAAGCAGAACGCTATTGATTTTATTGAAGCTGGTGATATTGGTGCAGCGGTTGGTTTTAAAGATATTAAGACTGGTGATACCATGTCTTCTGAAAAGCACCCTATTGTATTGGAAAGCATGGATTTTCCTGATCCTGTAATTGGTATTGCTGTTGAGCCTAAAACTAAGGCAGATGTAGATAAATTAGGTATGGCTTTAGGTAAGCTTGCTGAAGAAGACCCAACATTTCAAGTGAAAACAGATGAGGCTTCTGGACAGACTATTATATCTGGTATGGGAGAGCTTCATTTAGATATTATTGTAGATAGATTACGTCGTGAATTTAAAGTAGACGTAAACCAAGGACAACCTCAGGTAGAATATAAAGAAGCTATCACGCAAAAAGCCGATCATAGAGAAGTTTATAAGAAACAATCTGGTGGTCGTGGTAAATTTGCTGATATTGTATTTACTATAGAGCCTGCAGAAGAAGGTAAGTCTGGTCTTGAGTTTATCTCTTCTATTAAAGGTGGTAATGTTCCAAAAGAATTTGTGCCTTCTGTAGAAAAAGGCTTCAAAATGGCTATGAAAAATGGTCCTTTGGCTGGATATGAGATGGATGCTATGAAGGTAACCTTAAAAGATGGTTCTTATCACGATGTGGATTCGGATCAATTGTCTTTTGAGCTTGCTGCAAAACTTGGTTATAAAGCTGCTGCTAAAGCTGCTAAAGCAGTTATTATGGAGCCGATAATGAAATTAGAGGTTCTTACCCCAGAAGAAAATATGGGTGATATTGTAGGAGACCTTAATAGAAGAAGAGGGCAAGTAAGTGATATGTCTGATAGAGCAGGTGCTAAAGTTATTAAGGCTACGGTTCCTTTATCAGAGATGTTTGGTTATGTTACTTCATTAAGAACATTATCATCAGGTAGAGCAACATCAACTATGGAATTCTCTCATTATGCAGAGACACCAAGTAATATTTCTGAAGAAGTAATAAAAGCAGCGGTAGGTACGCCAGCGTAAATTTTAGAAAAATGAGTCAAAAAATTAGAATAAAGTT
>CAZLUS010000068.1:0-2361 GCA_964562775.1 uncultured Flavobacteriaceae bacterium
GGCTATAAAAGTTGCGTATAAAATTGCGTCACGAGGTGATACTGTTTTATTATCTCCTGCCTGTGCAAGTTTTGACCTTTTTAAAAATTACGAAGACAGAGGAAATCAATTTAAAGCAGCTATAAAAAAATTATAAGAACTAATGTTAGCACTACTGAGAAATTTAAAAGGAGATAGAGCTATTTGGGCAATTGTTGCCCTTTTGGCCTTGTTTTCATTTTTGCCAGTGTATAGTGCTTGTACAAACTTGGTTTATATTAAAGATACGGGAACTACAATAAGTCACCTAATTAAACATGGTGTACTCCTGTTTTTAGGCTTTATGATAATTTATGCAGTACATCGTATACCAATGCATTATTTTAAAGGACTTATTTTAATTGGGATGCCAATTATTTTAATTCTATTAGGATATACTTTAACTGTAGATACTAATATTGGTGGAGTTAACGCAAACCGTTGGATACCTATTCCTTTTATAGGTGTAAAATTTCAAACATCCACACTAGCTACAGTAGGTTTAATGATATGGATAGCTAGGTATTTAAGTAAAATAAGAGAAACTAAAATCACCTTTTCAGAAAGTATATTGCCTTTATGGCTTCCAGTTTGTTTAGTGGTTAGTTTAATACTTCCTGCAAATTTTTCTACCGCTGCAATTGTGGGAATATTAGCGCTTATTCTATGCTTTTTAGGCGGATACCCCTTAAAGTATCTTCTTGGAATAATGGGAACAGGAATAGCTATGGTAAGTCTGTTTGTATTTATGCTTTTTAATGCCACCGATTCATTACCAGATAGAGCAGGCACATGGAAATCTAGAATAGAAACTTTTATGCACCCAGAAGATGCAAGTGCAGATTCTATGCGGCAAGCTAATGATGCTAAAATGGCGGTTGCTAGAGGCGGACTTTTTGGAAAAGGAGCAGGTAAAAGTGTGATGAAAAATAGCCTATCGCAAAGTGAGTCAGATTTCATATTCGCTATCATTATTGAAGAGTATGGTTTGGTAGGGGGCTTAGGACTTTTGTTTTTCTATTTGCTATTACTCTTTAGAATAGTTGTAGTAGCAAATTCTTCGAAAACAGTTTTTGCAAAGTTACTGGTCGTAGGAGTAGGGCTTCCAATTGTATTTCAAGCATTAATAAATATGGCAGTAGTAGTGCAATTATTTCCTACTACTGGGCAACCCTTACCATTAATAAGTATGGGTGGTACCTCTATTTGGATGACCTGCCTTGCTATAGGTATTGTATTGAGTGCAAGTGATAAAAAGCAAGAAGAACAAGTTTCTTCTTCAGATGTTGATACTATAAACCCTTTAGAAGTATTAAGTGGGCAATTATAGGTTTATACTTTCTGGAGGAGGAACAGGAGGACATATATATCCTGCTATAGCAATAGCAAATGAATTAAAAAGAAGGTATGCTGAGGCAGAATTCTTATTTGTAGGTGCTGAGGATAAGATGGAAATGGAAAAAGTGCCTCAAGCTGGGTATAAGATTGAAGGACTTTGGATAAGTGGATTACAAAGGAAGCTAACATTAAAAAATGTAATGTTTCCTATAAAATTGATAAGTAGTTTGTTGAGAGCACGCAAAATAGTAAAACAATTTAAGCCTAGTATAGCTATTGGTACTGGAGGTTTTGCTAGCGGACCATTATTAAAAATGGCTGCTATTGCAAAGGTGCCATATGTCTTGCAAGAACAAAACTCTTATGCAGGAATTACAAATAAGTTGTTAGCTAAAAAAGCTGCTAAAATTTGTGTTGCTTACGATGGTATGGATAGGTTTTTTCCAAAAGAAAAGATAGCTAAAACAGGCAATCCTGTACGGTCAGATTTAATTGCAATTAAAGTAGATAAAGAAAAGGCTGTTTCTTTTTTTGATTTAGATATCACTAAGCCTGTAGTACTAATATTAGGAGGGAGTTTGGGAGCTAGAAGAGTGAATCAATTAATAGAAAAAGAGCTTTCTTTTTTTAAAGATTTAAATGTGCAGGTACTGTGGCAATGTGGTAAACTTTATTATGAGGAATATAAAAAATACGATTCTAAAGAAGTAAAAATAAAAGCCTTTTTAAATAAGATGGATTATGCATATACAACGGCAGATATTATTATTTCTAGAGCAGGTGCGGGGTCGGTTTCAGAATTATGTTTGGTGGGTAAGCCAACCATTTTTATTCCATCGCCCAATGTGGCAGAAAACCATCAAACAAAAAATGCAGAGGCATTAGCAAAGGAAGATGCAGCAATATTAGTGAGAGAAAAAGATTTGGATGCAAGTTTTGAGACCGTTTTCAAACGCTTAATTGCATCAAAAGAAGAACAAGAAAACTTAGCAGTTAATATTAATA
>CAZLUS010000068.1:2461-12643 GCA_964562775.1 uncultured Flavobacteriaceae bacterium
AAACGCTTAATTGCATCAAAAGAAGAACAAGAAAACTTAGCAGTTAATATTAATAAACTGGCTTTGCCCACAGCAACAGAAGCAATAGTAAATGAGATTGAAAAACTATTAAAATGAATTTAAAAGACATACATAACATCTACTTTATAGGTATCGGTGGCATTGGTATGTCTGCGCTTGCGCGTTATTTTAAGTTTATAAATAAAAATGTTGCTGGTTATGATAAAACCAAAACACCGTTAATTGAAGAATTAATGGAATTGGGGATTGACATTCATTTTGAAGATAATGTAAACCTAATTTCAGAAGAGTATAAATCAACAGAAAATACATTAGTAGTCTACACACCAGCGGTGCCTGATAGTCATAACGAATTACAATTTTTTATCAATGCAGGTTTTTCAGTTAAAAAACGTTCAGAGGTATTAGGGATAATAACAAAAGACACTTTTTGTTTTGCAGTAGCAGGAACACATGGTAAAACTACAACCTCTAGTATTTTAGCACATTTATTAAAAGAAACGCAGACACCACTTACTGCATTTTTAGGCGGTATTTCTGAAGATTTTAATAGCAATTTTGTTTTAGAAGGCACGGAATATTCGGTTGTAGAAGCAGACGAATATGACCGTTCGTTTTTACAGTTATCACCAGATGTTGCTTGTATAACTTCTATGGATGCAGACCATTTAGATATATATGGTTCTGATGAAGAAATAAAAAAATCGTTTAAAGAATTTTCTAAAAAATTAAAACCTAATGGTAAATTATTGGTGCGTAGCGGACTGCCAATGCAAGGTATTACTTATGGTTTAGATGATGCATCTGATTATTGCATCACCAATATAATGATTGAACATGGCGCCTACATATTTGATTTAGTAACTCCTGAAGAAACATTTAAAAATGTTCGGTTTAACAAACCAGGGAAACACAATTTGCTTAATGGGTTAGCAGCTTTTGCAATGGCGGTGCAAGCAATTCCTCAGCCTCACCGTCTAGCTGAAGCATTAGCAACCTTTAAGGGTGTACAGCGTAGATTTTCGTATAAGATTAAGGAAAATGATTTTGTTTTTATCGATGATTATGCGCATCATCCTACAGAGATTGATGCAGTTTATCAAGCAATATCAGAAATGCATCCCAACAAAAAAACAACTGTTGTTTTTCAGCCGCATTTGTATTCAAGAACACAAGATTTTGTAGATGAGTTTGCAGCAAGTTTATCAAAGTTTGATTGTGTATTGTTATTAGATATCTATCCAGCAAGAGAAGAACCAATAGCTGGGGTTAACTCTTCATGGTTACTTAATAAAATTAAAAACCCAAATAAAGAATTAATAGAAAAATCAAATTTATTAATCAGTATTAAAAAATCTAAACCAGAAGTTTTGGTTACAATGGGTGCTGGTGATATAGGTTTAGAAGTTTCTAAATTAAAAAAAGAATTGGCTTATGCGAGTTAATTGGAATTATATGAAAATAGTGTCTTTATTGCTTATAATCAGTGGTTTGTATGGTTTTGCAGATTATAGAAGTAAGGCTAAAAAAATAGATGATATTTCTATTAAATTTTTGGGAGACAACAACTTATACTTAAATGAAGCTTTGGTTAATAAATTGTTAATACAAAAATGTGGAAGCTTAAAAAATAGGAGAAAAGAACAAGTAGTTTTGAACACCGTAGAGACCGTAATAAAGTCTAACCCTATGGTTAAAAATGCCCAAGTCTATCTCTCAATTGAGGGGGAACTTATTTCTAAAATTGTACAGCGTAAACCTATCGGGAGGGTTGAAGGAATCTCTAAATTTTATTTAGACGATACTGGAAAACGTATGCCACTTTCGAAGCAACACTCTGCAAGAGTACCTATAATAACGGGTAAAATAACAGGGAAGAGCTTAGAGGATGCTTATGTGATTTTAGAATTTATAAATGAAGATGATTTTCTTAGAAAAAATGTAATTGGTATTCATATTGAGGATGAAGGAAAATACCAACTGAAACTAAGAATAGAAAATTTTGTAGTGAATTTAGGCGGCATAGAAAACCTAGATGAGAAGTTTAAAAATTTTATGGCTTTTTATGTAAAAGCTGCTAAGGATAAAACATTAAACAAGTACGCAAAAGTAAGTTTAGAATTTGAAAACCAAGTGGTTTGCACCAAAATATAAATTATGGAACAAGGTAAATATTCAGTTGGATTAGATATTGGAACAACTAAGATTGTTGCCATTATAGGAAAAGAAAATGAGTACGGAAAAATAGAAATTTTAGGCACTGGAAGGTCTAAAAGTTTAGGTGTTCATAGAGGTGTGGTAAATAATATAACGCAAACAATTTCATCAATTCAACAAGCTGTAGAACAAGCAGAAGTTAATTCGGGATTAAAAATAGGTTCTGTTGTTGTTGGTATTGCGGGGCAACACATAAGAAGTTTACAGCATAGTGATTATATCACTAGAGCTAAATCAGAGGATGTAATAAATGAAGAAGATTTAGATAAGCTTTGTAACCAAGTGTATAAATTGGTTATGCTACCAGGTGAAGAAATTATTCATGTTTTGCCACAAGAATACAAGATAGATGGGCAATCAGAAATAAAGCAACCAATGGGTATGTATGGAGGGCGTTTAGAAGCTAATTTCCATGTAGTAGTTGGTCAAGTATCGTCTATAAAAAATATAGGTCGCTGTATTAAAAGTGCAGGATTAGATTTGGCTAATATTACACTAGAACCTTTGGCTTCTGCAGAGGCTGTTTTAAGTCAAGAAGAAAAAGAAGCAGGAGTAGCTTTAATAGATATAGGTGGTGGAACTACAGATTTAGCCATTTTTAAAGACGATATTATTCGTCATACATCCGTTATTCCTTTTGGAGGTAATGTAATTACAGAAGATATAAAAGAGGGCTGTTCCATTATAGAAAAGCAAGCAGAATTATTAAAGACCAAATTTGGTTCTGCTTGGCCAGGAGAAAATAAAGATAATGAGATTGTTTCAATCCCAGGATTGAGAGGTCGCGAGCCTAAGGAAATAACATTGAAAAATCTTTCTAAGATTATTCATGCTAGGGTTGAAGAAATTATTGAACAAGTATACGTAGAAATTAAAAATTACGGGCACGAGGATCAAAAGAAAAAATTGATAGCGGGTATTGTTCTCACGGGTGGTGGAAGCCAGTTAAAGCATTTAAAGCAATTAGTAGAATTTATTACAGGAATGGATACCAGAATAGGATATCCTAACGAGCATTTAGCAGGAGATTCAGACAAAGAGATTGCGAGCCCTTTATATGCTACAGCAGTTGGTTTACTAATGAATGCATTAGAAACTAGTGCTAGAAGTACTATGATGGAAATTAATGAAGAATCGAATGACCACGATTTAGAAGATGTAATGGTAGAAGATAATATGCAAGCAAGTACTTCTGGGAGTGCTACAATTACGCATAGGGAACGCAAATCCATTTTTGACAAATGGTCAGAAAAATTAAAAGACTTTTTAGACAACGCAGAATAAAACCTTCAAAAAAAAGAGCACAAATGAGTAATAGCAACGAACTTGATAATATCGCTTTTGATTTACCAAAAAATAAAAGCAACGTAATAAAAGTTATTGGTGTAGGTGGCGGTGGCAGTAATGCCATAAATCACATGTTTCAATCAGGAATTAATGGTGTAGATTTTATAATCTGTAATACAGACGCTCAGGCATTAGAGAATAGTCCGGTACCCAATAAAATTCAATTAGGAGTTTCATTAACTGAAGGCTTGGGTGCAGGCGCAAACCCAGAAGTTGGTGAGCAGGCAGCAATGGAGAGCATGGAAGAAATTAAAGCTACATTAGAGCACACTACTAAAATGGTTTTTATTACTGCTGGTATGGGAGGAGGTACAGGTACAGGTGCAGCTCCTGTTATTGCTCGTGCAGCTAAAGAGCTAGGCATTCTTACTGTAGGTATTGTGACCACACCTTTTCAGTTTGAAGGTATGCCACGTTGTAAACAAGCTCAAGCAGGTATAGAAAGATTACGCGATAACGTAGACTCTTTAATAGTTATTAATAATAATAAGCTTAGAGATATTTACGGAAACTTAGGCTATAAAGCAGGTTTCTCTAAGGCAGACGAAGTTTTATCTACAGCTGCTAAAGGTATAGCAGAGGTTATTACACATCATTATACACAAAATATTGACCTTAGAGATGCCAAAACGGTTTTATCAGATAGTGGAACTGCAATTATGGGTTCTGCAAATGCTTCTGGTTCTGCTCGTGCCAATGAAGCTATTTCTAAAGCATTAGATTCTCCATTGCTTAATGATAATAAGATTTCAGGTGCTAAAAATGTATTGTTACTTATCGTTTCTGGCAGTCAAGAAATAACAATTGATGAAATAGGAGAAATCAATGACTTTATCCAATTAGAAGCAGGGCATGGTGCTAATATAATAATGGGTATTGGTGAAGATGAAGAATTAGGAGACGCTATTTCTGTAACAATTATAGCAACTGGTTTTGCAACCGATCAGCAAGATACTATTGTAAATACCGATCCTAAACGAATCATTCATGCCTTAGATGACGAACACAAAGCAAATCAAGAAATAGTAACTGAAAAAGTTGAACCAGGCATTAATATTAATGTCCCTTTAGATGAACCTGTTATAAAACATCAGCTAGAAGATATAGAAGAACCTGAAATTGAAATACCAGAATCTGATTTAATAAAAACTACGGATTACATCAAAAATTTTAATGTTTTCTATGAAGAAGTAGTTATTGAGCCTCAGGTAAAAGAAGTCATAGCAGAGAACCACGATGAGGATTTTATTATTACAGAAGCTAAAAATATTATAGAAGATATTGATGTAGTAGATCCAGAAGTTGTTTCTGTTAAGGAAGAAGAAGATCAGTTTGCATTAACATTTAATATGCCTATTAATAATGAAGAAGAAGTTGAAGACGAAGAAGAAGTTGAAAATACAATTACTTTTGATTTGGGAGAAGAAGCAAAAGATATAGATGTTAATGAGTATATAGAAGTTACGCCAGTAATTGATTATAATAAAGAAGGAGAGACGCGCTATAACTTAGAAGAATATATGGAGTTAGAAACGCAATTAACGGGTGCTAAGTCTGTAGCAGAAACTCATGAACCTAAATTAGTAGAAGACGAACTTGTTTTTGAAAAGAAAACGGTAGAAGTAAGCGCTTCTGATAGCGTGGAAAATTCTAAAGAGCTAGACCCTTTAAACAGTTCTATTAGCGACTCATTAAAGAATAGAGCAGACGATAGAAGAAAGAAGTTAAAAAGTTTCAATCATAATTTTAAAAATAATAGAAATAGTATTGATGAAATTGAAAAACAGCCCGCTTATAAGCGTCAAGGGGTAGATTTAGACGAGACTCCTAAAGAGCAAAAAGTATCAAGAATGAGCTTGGGTGAAGATAGTAATGATGAAATTCAATTACGATCTAACAATTCATTTTTGCATGATAATGTTGATTAGCAGTGTTTAGTTTGATTCCATTAAAGTGGAAAGTTTAAACCCGAAAGATGAAATATACTTTCGGGTTTATTTTTTATCTTCGCTGCCTAAAATAAGTAAGAGATGGGTTTGCAAGAAAAGGTGATGACAGAAATTAAAGCTGCTATGAAAGCTAAGAATAGTGTTGCTTTAGAATCGTTGCGAGCAATTAAATCTGCTATTTTAATAGCACAAACTGACAAAGGTGCTGGTGGCGAACTTTCTGAAGAAGACGAAATTAAATTAGTCCAAAAATTAGTAAAACAACGAAAGGATAGTGCAAGCATTTTTAATGAACAAGGACGTAATGATTTAGCGGAACCAGAACTAGCTCAAGTGGCAGTAATAGAAAAGTTTTTACCAGCGCAATTATCAGAAGAAGAAATAGAGAAAGTAGTAGTTAATACTATAACTAGTGTTGGAGCAACGGGTATGCAAGATATGGGTAAGGTAATGGGTATAGTTTCAAGAGAATTAGCAGGCCAGGCAGATGGTAAAACTATTTCTACAATAGTTAAAAGTAAATTAAGTTCATAAAACAAAAATTGGCCACGTAGCTCAGCTGAATAGAGCATTGGATTTCGGCTCCAACGGTCGGGGGTTTGAATCCCTCCGTGGTCACAAATATCTCACTTGAAAAAATAAAAATATGTTTAATAGAGATAAGTCAGATACTATTGCGATAATGACAAATGTAAATTTAATCTAATATGAAAAACGTAATTGATTTGTTTCTGCTTATTCTTGGAGTATATGCTGCTTTAGGTTTGCTTTTTAGCATCTTTTTTGTCTTTGTAGGAGGAACGAAAATAGACCCGTTACTTAAGGATAGTAAAAAGCGAGTTCGAATACTACTTTTACCAGGAGTTATAGCAATTTGGCCTTTTTTAATAGGTAAACTTTTTAAATCAAAAAAAGTATGATTTTAAATCAAAGAAAATCACACAAGTATATTTGGTTGGTGATTACTATTGCGATGCCTTTTTTTTTGTTTTTCGCGATTAAAGATTTAGACTTTTCTTCAAAATCTAGCACGCTTCAATCTAAACAAGTAACTGCTAATATAGAAGGAAATATATTGCAAATACAATTAAATGAACCATTTAAAAGCCCCTCTCCATTAGTTTACGAAATAGATGCTAATGGAAAGGCAGGAAAAATAATTGGACAACTAGCTGGAGTAGGCAATTATAAATTTATGGTGACTTCAAAAGTAAAAGGAATAGTGGTTATGGATGGAATAAAAAAAGATGAACTTTTTAAAATAGAATTTTAATGGGCCTCGATTACCAAACAGTATTATGGAATAAGCATAAGAAAGTCTATGATAAGTGGATTGCCATAGGAATGCTTTTCTATTTAGTCGCTTTTTTTGTACTGAGCTTTGTAACGAACCCCGAAGTTACAGCAGAGACAATAATTATTAGAGCTTTTGGTTCTTTAGCTATTTTAATGCTACACCTCATTTTAGTTATAGGTCCGTTGACAAGGTTAAATACTCGCTTTTTACCTTTACTCTATAACCGTAGGCATTTGGGGGTTGCTATGTTTTTAGCAGCTTTAATACATGGTGTATTTGCTATAATCCAAAATCACGCTTTAGGAACAGTAAACCCTATATATTCCATTTTTACATCAAATATGGATTATAGTTCGTTAACAAATTTTCCATTTCAAGTACTTGGTTTTTTAGCATTGCTACTATTGTTTGTGATGGCATCTACGAGTCACGATTTTTTTCTAAAAAACCTTTCAACCAAAATATGGAAGCGATTGCATATGATGGTTTATTTGGTTTATGCTTTAATACTGATGCATGTTTTTTTAGGAACATTTCAACAAGAAGCATCATTTTTTACTGCTGGTTTTTTACTGGTTGGATTTGTTGTAATAACCACACTGCACCTTAGAGCTGCATTTAAAGAAGCTAAAATAGATGGTTTTGTAGGCAACCAAAATGATGGATGGTTAGCAGTTTGCCAAGCCAATGAAATTGAAGAAAGTAGGGCTAAGATTTTTACTGTAGGAGACGAGCGAGTTGCCATTTTTAAAGATAAAGGAAAACTTTCGGCAGTTCATAATGTATGTAAACATCAAGGTGGGCCTTTAGGAGAAGGCAAAATTGTAGATGGTTGTATTACTTGCCCATGGCACGGATATCAATACTTAGCTCATAATGGACAGTCTCCACCACCATTTACCGAAAAGATTAAAACGTACAAATTAAAAATTATGAATAATACGGTTTACATTAACCCTGAAGCATTTGCTGAAGGTACAGAGGTGACCCCTATTTCTTGTTAGTTATGAATAAAGATGAATTTTATATTGGCTATGTAGACGATATTGGAGTCGATACCAAAAAAACAGTAAAAAAATTTGTTATCCTAGCCATGTTGGTGCTAACTGTGGGTGCATTATTATTTGGTTTTTTTCAAAAACCTGCTGTAAACAGTTCGTATGATTTTGGTAACCCAACAAAAGTTTCAGGTATCTATCATGAATCTCCTTATCCTATGCTCCGTGTCTCATTAGCAGAAAATGAATTTAAAGACATAGTTTTATTAGGTGTAGGTAAATTTGGACCTAATATGTATTTAAAAGAGCTTCGTGAAAATGAAGGAAACCTAAACGGAAAACACCTAAATATAGAGGGACAATTAATTTACTATAATGGCAAAACGCTATTAGAGATAGATGATAGTCAAAAAGTAAGCTTGGCTAGTGGTAATAGACCTATGGAGGTTTTGGCTAAACCGCTAGGACAACAAAAAATAGAAGGAGAAATTATAGATCCTAAATGCTATTTTGGAGTTATGAAACCAGGTTATGGAAAAGTACATAGAAGTTGTGCATCTTTATGTATAGCAGGAGGGGTGCCTCCGGTATTAGTATCAAATAATGAAAATGGTGATGAAAACTATTTTTTATTGACTGATTTAGAAGGAAACCGTATAAACAAAGACATACTACAATATATAGGACAGCCTTCAATAGTTTCTGGAACTGTAAGCGAAGTGGGAGATTGGAAAATAATGAAAATAGATGTCCAAAAAATTAAAAGACTAAATAGAAAATCTTCAATTTATTAAAACCACATAGTCAAACAACAATAGCATATATTTTTTAAGCTGAGTTTTATGCCAGAATCATTAAAGCAAACTTCAATTTTACCTAGATTTAGCATAGCGCCAAATACATTCAGGAGTATTTAAGGATAAAAGTATAATCTAATAGGAACTTTCTATATTTTATAATATCATTTATAAATCGATTTTTGGGCTATTAATTAGAACAAAGAAAAATTTTAAATAAAAATGAAATTATGAAAACATTTAATGTGCCAACAAGAGAAGAAGTAAGCGCTACAAATCAAGAAATTTTTGATAATCTAGAAAAGGCATTAGGTTTTGTTCCTAACCTTTTTGCAACATACGCGCATTCTAATAATGCCCTTAAGAATTATTTGGATTTTTCAAATGCAGCAACATCTTTAAAAGCAAAAGAAAAAGAAGCAGTGAACCTTGCCGTAAGTCAAGTAAATAATTGTGAATATTGCCTATCTGCGCATACAGCTATAGGAAAAATGAATGGTTTTGATGACGCTCAAATATTAAATTTAAGAGCAGGAAAAGCTCCATTTGACAGTAAACTAGATGCACTTGCAAAATTAGCTAAAAATACTACTGAAAATCGCGGTAATACAGACGCACCAGTTTTAGAGAATTTCTTTGCAGCAGGATGGACTAAAGAAAATTTAATAGATGCTATCTCATTAGTAGGTGACAAAACAATATCAAATTATATTAACAATACTACAAAAGTGCCGGTGGATTTTCCATTAGCGCCGCCACTTAATTCTTAAAATAAATTTTCAATATTTTTTTAGTTTTAAAGCTCGTTGTAATGACGAGCTTTTTTAAAACTACCAGGTGGCTTACCAACTTGAGTTTTAAAAAATTTAGAAAAGTGAGCAGGTTCTTTATAACCTAATTCAAATGCAATTTCTTCAGCACTTTTATCACTATAAATTAATAACCTTTTAGCCTCTAAAATAATTCGATCATTAATAACTTTTAGTGGTGATTTTTCACCTACTTTTTTAAATAAATTAGATAAAGTTTTTGGTGACTTAAAAAGTAAATTTGCATAATCTGTAACTTTGTGTTTGATTTTAAAATGTTGCTCTACAAGTACATGGTATTTACGTATTAAATCTAGTTGGCTATTTGATATCTCTGGATTAGGGAGCTTAGATTTAATTAATCTACTAGATTTAATAAGTAATCTTTTGAGCATTACCCGAAGCATTTCTCCTTGAATATGGTCTTTGGTTTCAAATTCATCTTCTAGTATATTAAAGATAGATTCAAAACTTTTTTGATCTTTTTTATTTAATGATATTACTGGAGCTTCTGATGAGCCAAAAAACAATAAGCCATTACAAGACACTTCATCATCATGGTCTCTAATGCAATAGAATTCTCTATTAAAAACTATAGCCATAAGACCTTCTTTTTTTGGTAATATGATAATATTTATTGGTGTGCAAAAAACTATTTGCCCTGGTGCAAGTTTAATTTTATATCCATCTATTGTTATAGTAATAGAAGCATTTTTACACCATAATATTTTATATAAATCCTTACGT
>CAZLUS010000069.1:0-4572 GCA_964562775.1 uncultured Flavobacteriaceae bacterium
GTAAAGTAGCAAAAGTCAATCCAAATTACATATTTTAGTTCTATGAATCCCAATTTTCTGCAAACACCAATAGTTTATTTAAAAGGAGTTGGTCCCAATAGGGCTGAACTTTTGCATGCAGAACTGGGAATAACATCCTTTGAAGACCTACTACAGCTCTACCCTAACCGCTACTTAGACAAAACACAGTACTATAAAATTTCTCAATTAAAAAATAGTGGAGCCGATGTACAAATACTTGGCAAAATTGTAAATCTAAAAACGGTAGAACAAAAAAGGGGAAAACGCTTAGTAGCTACATTTAAAGACGAAACTGGACAGATGGAACTCGTCTGGTTTAGAAGTCATAAATGGATTAGAGAAAACTTAAAACTTAATGAACCCTATGTAATTTATGGAAAGCTAAATAAGTATGGTGCTGTTTTTTCTATGCCTCATCCAGAAATGGAATTATTAAAAGACCATAAAGCAGGGCTTAAAATTGCCATGCAACCTATTTATCCATCGACAGAAAAATTGAGCAATTCGGGCATCACCAATAGGGTTGTTTCAAAATTAATTCAGCAACTTTTTATAGAAACAAAAAATCAGTTTCAAGAATCGCTATCTAAAAGTTTAGTAGAAGAATTAAAGCTTATATCTAAAAGCGAAGCTTTATTTAATATCCATTTCCCTAGAAATCAAGAGTCCTTAGCAAAAGCTCAATTTAGATTAAAGTTTGAAGAACTATTTTATGTTCAATTGCAATTGCTAAATAAAAAAGCGGTTAGAAAGCAGAAAATAAAAGGACTGGTCTTTGACCAAGTAGGTACTAAATTCAATCAATTTTTTAAAGAACAATTGCCTTTCGAACTGACCAATGCACAGAAAAGGGTTATTAAAGAGATTAGAAACGACCTAGGTAGCAGTGCCCAAATGAACCGTTTATTACAAGGCGATGTAGGTTCTGGAAAAACCATTGTAGCCTTAATGTGTATGCTTTTAGCCATTGATAATGGTTATCAGACCTGTTTAATGGCTCCCACCGAAATTTTAGCCAATCAGCATTATAATGGTTTAAAGGAATTGTTGGGCGAAATGGATATTACTATTGAAATCTTAACGGGTTCAGTTAAAAAATCGGCACGAAAAGGAATCCACGAAGGCCTAGAAAATGGAGAAATCAATATTATAGTTGGAACCCATGCGCTTTTAGAGGATAAGGTCCAGTTTAAAAATTTAGGCTTGGCTGTAATTGATGAGCAGCATCGTTTTGGGGTAGCACAACGTTCAAAACTATGGAGTAAGGGGAACCCAGACTCTGGTGCAATACCTCCACATATTTTAGTGATGACTGCAACCCCTATTCCTAGAACCTTGGCTATGAGTCTCTACGGGGATTTAGATATTTCGGTGATTGATGAGTTACCCCCTGGGAGAAAGCCAATAAAAACAGTACATAGGTATGATGCCAATCGGCTAAAAATATTTAGGTTTATTAGGGATGAAATAAAAAAAGGACGACAAATCTATGTGGTATATCCTTTAATACAAGAATCTGAAGCCTTGGACTATAAGGATTTAATGGATGGTTATGAAAGCATAGCACGCGACTTTCCCCTACCCGATTACCAAATCTCTATTGTTCACGGAAAAATGAAACCCGAAGATAAAGACTATGAGATGAATCGTTTTGTAAAGGGCGAAACACAAATAATGGTAGCAACTACCGTTATTGAGGTTGGCGTAAATGTACCCAATGCTTCTGTAATGATTATAGAAAGTGCAGAACGTTTTGGACTGTCTCAATTACATCAATTACGAGGCAGGGTTGGTCGTGGAGCAGAACAAAGCTTTTGCATACTAATGACCAGCCATAAATTATCGAGTGATGCTAAAACCCGTTTAGAAACTATGGTAGGCACCAATGATGGTTTTGAAATTGCAGAAGTGGATTTAAAACTACGAGGTCCTGGCGACTTAATGGGAACACAACAAAGCGGTCTTTTAAACCTTAAAATTGCAGATATTGTAAAAGATAATCAGATTTTAAAAACAGCTCGCTATTATGCCATTCAGTTTTTAAAAGATGACCCTAAAATAGCAAAGCAAGAAAACCTACCAATAAGACAAACTTATATTAAGCTAACCAAAGATAAAGCGATTTGGGGCTATATTAGTTAGATATAGGTGACTATAAATCAACACGTTAAATTTGAGTTAATTTATTCTTTTTAGGGTCTTATTTTTTGAAATCAATTAATTTTAAACAAAACATTTATTATGAAAAAAATTATTTACACCGCAGCTATTGCAATACTTGCTTTAATTGGCGTTGCTGCAACTATTAATTCATCAAATTCAGCTAATATTGAAGGCTTTAATTACGGAAATCCTGAAATAGCAGCCATAAACAGTATGAGTTTTAGTCCAGAAGGAGTTTTATTCATCGGAGATTCTAAAAAAGCATCAATCTATGCTTTAAATATTAAGGATGCTAAATCTGCTGAAGAAGTAAAAGGTGTTAATTTACGTAAGGTTGATGAAAAAATAGCAGCAGCTTTAGGTACAACAATAGACAATATTAGAATTAATGATATGGTGGTAAATCCCGTATCAAAAATGCCCTATTTTGGAGTGAATATCACAGATGGAACTCCTGTACTTTTACGCTTAAAAGGAGAAGAATTTGAAAATGTCTCTTTAGATGCTATTAATTTTTCAAAAATAAACTTAAATGACGCTATTGCTGAAGATGCTAAAGACAGAAGAGGAAGACCTCAAAGAGATTGGGCTATTGCAGATTTAAAATTCCATAAAGGCAAAGTATTGGTTTCTGGCTTATCTAACAAAGAGTTTTCATCAACCTTTAGAAGTTTTTCTTTTCCTTTTGATAATACACAAAAAGCTACTTCTTTAGAAATTTGGCATGCAGCACATGGTAAGTATGAAACCCACGCACCTATAAAAACTTTTAATATTATTGAAATGGAAGGCGTAGAATATTTAATGGCTAGTTATACCTGTACTCCGTTAGTTCTTTTTCCTATGAGTGATTTAAAAGACGGTGTACATTCTAAAGGAAGAACTGTTGCGGAACTTGGGGCTGGTAATTCTCCAGTAGATATGGTATCCTATGAAAAGAATGGAAAAAAGTATTTTTTAATGTCCAATACCAATCGTCCAGTAATGCGACTTGATTATGAAGATATTGCTAATTTTCAAGAAACGCTTACTGAACCTGTAACTGAATTTGGTATTGCTACTGGTGTTGCTTATGATAATTTGCCAATGCCTTATGTATTGCAGATGGATAAGCTTGATGATAACAATGTAGTGTATATGCAACGTACTGCTTCTGGAGAACTAGTATTACGTAGTCGCCCAACTAAATGGATGTAGTCATAACAATTTTAAAGCAAAAAAAAATCAAGGTAATCTTGGTTTTTTTTTGCTTCATAACTATACTGTCTTGTTCAAAAAACAGCAGTATAGAACTTACTAAAATTTACAATAATACCGATAAGGTTATTGGCATACAGTTCAATAATACCTTAAATTCAGACGCCTATAAAATTGTTTTAAAGGGGCATAACACCTCTGTTCTTGGAACATTTACAGAAAAAAAAGGGCGATTAACTTTTAATCCTGTTATTCCTTTTACTTCGGGAGAATCGTATGAAATTCGCAAGGATTCAATAGTGATGACAGAATTTACAATTCCCGTATTAGAAAATCATATAAGCCCAACAGTCGAACATATATATCCTACGAGTAGTATCCTGCCTGAAAATCTTTTAAAGATGTATTTTGTTTTTTCAGAACCTATGCAAGAAGTGGGTAATATTCTAGATTATATTACTATTATAAATAAAACTAAAGACCTTGAAGAAGAGGTGTTTTTAAACCTAGAATCTGAGCTGTGGAATAAAGAACATACTATACTAACACTGTGGTTAGACCCTGGGCGTATTAAAACAGATTTAATTCCTAATAAAGAAAAAGGCCTGCCCATTCTTGAAGGAAATAGGTATGCTTTAACCATAAGTAAAGAATTAAAATCTGCTAAAGGAATTCCTATTGCTACAGATTATATAAAGAATTTTAAAGTAACCAAAAGAGATAAGCAGAAACCAAGTGTCACGGATTGGAAACTAATAGCACCTGTAAAAAACACCACAACAGCACTTAGTATTAGCTTAGACGAAGCTTTGGATGCTATTTTATTAAAAGAAACTATTTCTGTCTATCATAAAGACAAAAGAATAGATGGTGATTTTAGCTTATCCGATAATGAAACCTTAATTCATTTTAAGCCAAAAAGCCATTGGCAGCCTGGACAATATCAAATTATAGTTTCATCTATTTTAGAAGATTTAGCAGGCAATAATCTTAATCGCTTATTTGATAACGATTTAGATACTGAAGATGATGTAGCAGAAGAAACGCTGCACAAAAGCCTGTCGTTTTTTGTGGAATAATCGTATTAAAAAAGCCTCTGAAAATTCAAAGGCTTTTTATTTAATATGATGTTATTTTAGAAACTTAATTAGCAGGTGCATTTATATCTTCTCCTTTATTAAGTCTTGCAAT
>CAZLUS010000069.1:4672-12547 GCA_964562775.1 uncultured Flavobacteriaceae bacterium
ATTTCCTAAAGCAATTGCTTTGTCTAATACTTTATATGATTCTGCAGATTTGCCTTGCTTTGCTAAAATCTGAGATTTTAAAGATAGATTTGAAAAGTTTTCTTTACTAAAAAAGTTACCACTGATAGAGGCATTAGTCCATTCTAATGCTTTTTCTAAATCGCCAGCATTAAAGGCATAATTTGCAGCTTGATCCCAAGTACTTTGTTGAAATCCTATAGGGTTTCTCAAATCATTAGCGATACCTTTCATTACGATGTCTTGTACAGCTACAGTTATTTTAAATGGAATTTCTTTTTTCTCCCATTTAAGGCTCGCAACAGTACTTGTAGCATCGGCAGTATCAAAACTATAGGTAAGCATTTCTACTGAATTAGAAATATCGTTTGATTTCGTAGTAAAGCGAAGTACATCTTCAGACTCGTCATAAAAATAACTTCCCCAAGAAGTAGTATTGCTAGAAAGAATACCAGTAACATTACCGTTTTCTTCTAGTGCGAAAAATAAAGCGTACTTACCAGCTTTAACAGCATTACCTTCAATTTCTACATCATGTGTAAATTCAATAGTTGTATTGTAATCTGCCCCTGAACGCCATGGCGCTGATTTAGATGTGCCAAAGCCTAAATCATTAAAACCATAAGGTACTAAGCCACCCCATATTTTTCTTCCTTTTACATAAGGTCTATTATAGTGGATTGTAATATCAGTAATTCCAACACGTTGCGTTACTTCTGCTTCTGGGCTGCCAGCAGGAAGTGTTAGTTGAGCATTTATGCTTGTCATAAAAGTAAAAAATGCTATTAATAATAAAGATGTGAGTTTTGAGTAATTGCTTTTCATTTTTTAATATTTTATCAATAAAATAAGTTAATGGAAAATGGTATTGATCTCAATAATTGAGATTGTTAGAACTCTGTTAAAATAGTTATTAAAGCTGTTAAAACTAAGTTTTAAATCAAATACTGAAACAAGTCTGGTTTAGCGTTAAGGTAGTGCCCAAAAAAACTATTTACTTTCATTCTGTGAATAAGCGGTGCTAAATCATCAGGAGATTTTAGTTCTATACCTACTACTGCAGGTGCGTTTTCTCTACTCGATTTTTTTGTATACTCAAAATGAGTAATATCGTCGTCAGGACCAAGAATATCTGCCAAAAATTCTTTTAGTGCCCCAGGGCGTTGTGGAAAAAGAACAATAAAATAGTGTTTTAATTGACTGTATAGTAAAGCGCGTTCTGTTATTTCTGCAGTACGTGTGATATCATTATTACTACCACTAATAATGCAAACCACATTTTTACCTTTAATCTCTTCTTTAAAGGCTTCTAATGCAGACACTGCTAAAGCTCCTGCTGGTTCTACCACTATAGCATCTCTATTGTATAAGTCTAAAATAGTTTGACAAGCCTTACCCTCATCAACCGTTTCCATTTTATAAAGATGCTCTTTACATATTGAAAAGGTATGAGCTCCAACTTTTTGTACAGCGGCACCATCTATAAACTTGTCTATCTTCTCTAATTTTACAAGTTTTCCTTTATCAATAGCTGTTTTCATAGAAGGGGCTCCTGTTGGCTCAATACCTATAATTTTTGTGTTTGGCGACAAAGCCTGAAACGTACCGCATAAACCAGCAGCCAATCCGCCGCCGCCAACTGCTACAAAAATATAATCTATTGGTTCTTTTGACTGTTCTAAAATTTCTAAACCTACTGTTGCTTGCCCTTCTATAGTTTTAGGGTCATCAAAAGGATGAATAAAAATTTTATTTTCTAATGTACAGTTGGCAACGGCTGCTTTATAAGAATCATCAAAAGTATCTCCTTCTAAAACTACATTTACCATAGTACCACCAAACATAAGTGTTTGGTCTACTTTCTGCTTTGGTGTTACTGCAGGCATATATATGGTGCCTTTAACTCCTAAATGATTACAGGCAAAAGCAACTCCTTGTGCATGATTACCTGCACTAGCGCAGACAACACCTTTAGCTAACTCTTCTTTAGAAAGTGAGCTTATTTTATTGTAAGCACCACGAATTTTATAACTCCGCACTCGATGCAAGTCTTCTCTTTTAAGCAAAATATTAGCTTCAAATTGCTTTGAGTAACGTATACTTTGTTGTAAAGGAGTTTTGTCTGCAACTTGACGAATTGTCTTTGCAGCCTTGTAGATATCAGCAATCTTAGGGAAATATGTTATTACTGTGTCTTTCATTATAATTAAACAATAGGCGTCATAGCAGTCATAGATTCTCTAAGTCTAGCTCCAATAATTTCAACAGGATGCTCACGCAAAGCCTTATTTACAGCTATTAATTTAGCATTATCAACTCCATTGGAATTTGATGTATTAAAAGGTTTCCCAATTACATCTACATCAATCTTTTTCATAAAATCTGTCAATAAAGGTTTACATGCGTGGTCAAATAAATAACAGCCGTATTCTGCTGTATCTGAGATAACTCGATTCATCTCAAACAACTTCTTTCTAGCAATAGTATTGGCAATTAACGGGGTTTCATGTAATGATTCATAATACGCAGACTCTGCAATTATTCCAGATTCTGTCATAGACTCAAAAGCTAGCTCTACTCCTGCTCTAACCATAGCTATCATTAAGACTCCATTATCATAAAACTCTTGCTCACTAATCTCATCATTACTGGCTGGTGTTTTTTCAAAAGCTGTTTCCCCTGTTGCTGCACGCCAGGTTAATAAATTTTTATCATCATTAGACCAGTCTTCCATCATTGTTTTAGAAAAATGTCCTGTCATAATATCATCCATATGCTTTTGAAAAAGAGGACGCAAAATGTTTTTTAATTCTTCGGATAATTCAAAAGCTTTTATTTTAGCTGGGTTTGATAAGCGGTCCATCATATTTGTAATTCCTCCATATTTCATACCCTCTGTAATCGTTTCCCAACCATACTGTATTAGTTTAGAGGCGTACCCCGCATCTATTCCCTTTTCTATCATTTTATCAAAACAAAGAATAGATCCTGTTTGTAATAAGCCACATAGAATGGTTTGCTCTCCCATTAAATCTGATTTTACCTCTGCAACAAAAGAAGACATTAAAACTCCTGCTCTATCACCTCCTGTACCTACTGCATAGGCTTTAGCTTGTGCTAAACCTTTACCCTCTGGGTCGTTATTAGGGTGTACTGCAATTAGTGTTGGTACTCCAAAACCTCTTTTATATTCTTCACGTACTTCAGAACCAGGGCATTTAGGTGCCACCATAATTACGGTTAGATCCTCACGAATCTGCATACCCTCTTCTACAATATTAAATCCATGCGAATAAGACAATGTAGCTCCTTTTTTCATCAATGGCATTATAGCACTAACTACCGATGTATGTTGCTTGTCTGGAGTAAGATTGATAACAACATCTGCATTTGGAATTAACTCCTCATAAGTTCCTACAGTAAATCCATTTTCAGAAGCATTTAAAAACGATTGTCTTTTTTCTTTAATTGCCGCATCACGAAGCGTATATGAAATATCTAAGCCAGAATCGCGCATATTTAAACCTTGGTTTAAACCTTGTGCTCCACAACCTACAATTACTATTATTTTCCCTTTTAAGGCGTTTACACCATCTATAAACTCATCAGAATCCATAAATCTACATTTTCCTAACTGATCTAATTGGTCTCTTAATGATAGCGTATTAAAATAATTTGCCATTTTGTATTCTCTTTAATTTAAGTTTTATTAATTGTGTTGAAAATCTAATAATATGGAAGATATCTGCATTTCTTCTTTAGAAACAGAGATGCGCCCAGTGCGTACAAATTGCATAATTCCATACGGTAAAAGTTGTTCGTACATTTCATCAATTTCGAACCTTCTCCCTGTCTTTGCAATGACAAAAAAATCACGCGCAACAGTAACAATTTGAGAATTATTCTCTTTTATTATATTTTGAATTTGGCGCTCGTCAAATAACAAGTCTGAAGCTATTTTAAATAATGCAGATTCTTGATAAATGGTCTCATCATCTGTATGATAAAAAGCTTTAATAACCTCTATTTGTTTTTCTATCTGACCAACAATTTTACGTGTCCAACTTTCTGTAGTATATACTACGATAGTAAATTTAGAAACATTATTAATTTCTGATTTTGAAACATTTAAACTCTCTATATTAATGTGACGCTTTAAAAATATTCCTGATATTCTATTTAATAAGCCTACATTATTTTCGGAATATACCGATATGGTAAACCACTGATTTTCTGTATTGTTATTACTCATTATTTCTACTTTAATCTTACTTCAGAAACCGAAGCTCCAGATGGAATCATCGGAAAAACATTATCTTCTTTTTCTACCTTAACTTCTAAAAAATAGGGCTTATCTGAAGCTATCATCTCTTCTATAGCTTCTTTTAAATCTTTTCGTTCAGAAACGCGTCGTGCTTCAATATGATAGCCCTCGGCAATCTTTACAAAATCTGGATTCACCATTACGGTAGATGCATAGCGCTTATCAAAAAATAATTCTTGCCATTGGCGCACCATTCCTAAATGGTCATTGTTTAATACAACAATCTTTACAGGTATTTTATGCTGAAAAATAACTCCAAGCTCTTGTATGGTCATTTGATACCCACCATCACCAATAATAGCAATAACTTCTCTATCCATAGCACCTTGCTTAGCCCCTATTGCAGCTGGAAGCGCAAAGCCCATCGTTCCCAAGCCACCAGAAGTTATATTGCTTTTTGTTTCTTTAAATTTTGCATACCTACATGCAATCATTTGATGCTGACCAACATCTGAAACTATGGCTGCCTTATGTTTTGATGCGATATTTATCTCTTCTATCACCTCACCCATTGTTAGTCCGTCCTTGGTTGGGTGAATGTCATTCTTAATAACTGTATCGAACTCTATTTGATACTTCTCTTTAAAAATAGTATGCCAAGCTTCATGTTTATTAGTAGTTAACAGTGGTAATAATAAACCTAATGTTTCTTTAGAATCACCTAAAATAGCAACATCAGCATGTACATTCTTATTGATTTCTGCTGGGTCAATTTCAAAATGAATCACTTTGGCTTGGGTCGCATAATCTTCTAACCTACCTGTAACACGGTCATCAAAACGCATTCCAATAGCTAGTAAAACATCACATTCATTGGTTAAAAGGTTAGGACCATAATTTCCATGCATACCTACCATACCTACATTTAATGGGTGGTCAGAATCTATTGCCGAAGCTCCCATAATAGTCCAAGCAGCTGGTATGCCTGCCTTCTCTATCAAAGCTTTTAACTCTTCTTCTGCTTTACCTAAAATAACTCCCTGTCCCCAAACTATATATGGCTTTTTAGCAGAATTAATAAGTACTGCAGCAGCTTCAATAGCATTCATATCTGGTTTTGGAGTAGGATTATAACTTCTTACCCCATTACATTTTTTATAAGAAAACTCAAACTTATCAAACTGTGCATTTTTTGTAATATCTATGAGTACTGGACCAGGTCTCCCAGATTTAGCTATATAAAATGCTTTAGCCATGACTTCTGGAATTTCTGATGCCTTAGTGATCTGATAGTTCCATTTGGTTACAGGAGTAGAAATACCAATAATATCTGTCTCTTGAAAAGCGTCTGAACCTAATAAATGTCTTGGCACTTGACCTGTAATACAGACCATTGGTGTTGAGTCTATTTGCGCATCGGCAAGACCAGTAACCAAATTTGTAGCACCAGGGCCAGATGTTGCCATTGCCACACCTACCTTACCAGATATTCTTGCATAACCCTGAGCCGCATGGGTTGCCCCTTGCTCGTGACGGGTCAAAACGTGTGTTAGTTTATCCTGAAATTTATATAATTCGTCATAAACCGGCATAATAGCACCCCCAGGATAACCATACAACAAATCGACACCTTCTGCCAAAAGACAATGTATAATAGCCTCTGCACCAGATATATTTAGGGTTGCATCTTTTTTGCTTTCTGTTTTTATTTCTTTCAATGTTTCCATTTCTATAAACTTTAAAATTCGTCAGTAACACAACCTTCAGAAGCTGAGGATACTGTTTTAGCATACTTATATAGACTACCCTTTCTAACTTTTAAAGCGGGTATTTTCCAACTTGTTCTTCTTTTAGCGATTTCTTCTTGTGATAAATCAACTTTTATTTCATTTTTTTCTGCATCTATAATTATGATATCGCCGTCTTCTATAAGTCCTATTACGCCACCTTCTTGAGCTTCGGGACAAACATGACCTACCACAAAACCATGCGTACCACCAGAAAAACGACCGTCAGTAATTAAGGCTACATCTCTCCCTAAACCAGCACCCATTATTGCAGCTGTTGGCTTAAGCATCTCTGGCATTCCTGGCCCTCCTTTTGGGCCTTCGAACCGAATAACGACTACATCGCCCTTGCTTACTTCTCCTCTACCAATGCCTGCATTTGCTAAAAACTCATCATTATAAACCTTTGCAGGACCAGAGAAATACAAACCTTCTTTTCCAGTGATTTTTGCAACAGCTCCTTTTTCTGCAAGGTTTCCATATAAAATTCTTAGATGTCCAGTTTCTTTTATTGGCTTATCTAAAGGTTTGATAACCTTTTGCCCTTTCAATAAACTTGGAATATCTTTTAAGTTCTCTGCAACAGTCTTACCTGTTACCGTAAGACAATCGCCATGTAACATATTGTTTTCAAGCATAAACTTCATTACCGCAGGAACACCACCAACACGATGCACATCTTCCATAAGAAATTTACCACTAGGCTTAAGGTCTGCTAAGAATGGTGTTGTGTCACTAATTTTTTGAAAATCGTCTAGAGTGAATTCTATTTCAGCCGCTTTAGCAATAGCTAAAAAATGAAGTACCGCATTTGTAGAACCGCCTAATAGGGTTAGTAACCGAACTGCATTTTCTAAAGAAGCCCTTGTAATAATATCACTAGGTTTAATATCTTTCTCTAAAAGATTTCTTACCGCCTTTCCTGAGCTAATGGCATCATTCTGCTTCGGTTTTCCTATAGCTGGATTAGAAGAGCTATAAGGCATTGCCATACCTAATGCTTCTATTGCAGAAGCCATTGTATTTGCAGTATACATACCACCACAAGCGCCAGCACCCGGGCATGCATTTTGAATAACACCTTTATAGTCCTCGTCACTCATTGTGCCAGCAACCTTTTCTCCCCAAGCTTCAAAGGCAGAAACCACATCCAATTTTTTATCTTTAAAACACCCTGAAGCTATGGTTCCACCATATACTAAAACAGAAGGTCTATTTAATCGTATCATCGCCATTAAAGCGCCTGGCATGTTTTTATCACATCCCACAACGGTTACAAGACCATCATAGTTCATTGCTTGCACAACGGTTTCCATAGAATCTGCAATAATATCTCTAGAGGGTAGCGAATAACGCATACCGTAAGTACCCATAGAAATACCATCACTAACACCTATTGTATTAAAAATTAAGCCTAGATTACCACTTTCATTCACTCCTTTCTTGACCTCTAGCGCTAAATCATTTAAATGCATATTACATGGGTTACCTTCATAACCTGTGCTGCCAATGCCTATTAAAGGTTTTTTTAAATCCTCTTCGCTGAGACCAATTGCATGCAACATTGCCTGTGCAGCTGGTTGTGTTGGGTCTTGAGTTACATTCTTACTGAATTTGTTTAATTCCATTAATTATTTTCTTTCCAATTGAGTAAAAACTTATTAATACATTACTATCCAAAAATAATTGTTTCAAATACCTTAATATTTTAACAATTACATATGTTCTAAATTCATTTAAAATTTAAATAGCACAAATAATTGAAAGTCAATAATTTAAATCAATTGAAAATACCATATTCACTTC
>CAZLUS010000070.1:0-12520 GCA_964562775.1 uncultured Flavobacteriaceae bacterium
AAACAGTATCACCCCGCGACGCAATTTTATACGCAACTTTTATAGCCTCTTCCATAGAAAATGTCTCTACCAGAGGTGCTACTATATTGCCAAAAGCTTCTATGAGCTTGGTATTATCTACACCTAAACAAATAATAGCTTTTACCTTTTCGCGTACCAAAGGCATTAACTCACTATAATCATTCCCCTTATCTACACCACCAACAATCCATACTATAGGTTTTTTAATACCTTCTAAGGCGTAATAAGTAGCATTAATATTTGTTGCCTTAGAATCGTTGATATATTGTACGTGGTTTATTTTTAAAACCTTTTCTAAACGATGTGGAGCACCTTGAAAAGATTGTATACTTTGAAGAATCGTCTCTTTACGAACATTGACCAAGAGCGAAGCAAGGCTTGCTGCCATTGCATTCTTTACGTTATGCTGCCCTTCTAAGGCTAAAAAATCTGTACTCATTTTCAAAGTTTTAGTGTCTACGTTAATTCTAATTGTATCCCTATCTAACCAAGCCCCATACTCTTGTTCTCGTTCAAGTGAAAAAGGGACTAATTTGGATTGAACAGGGTTTTCTTTTAACCAGTCTACAATTACATCATCATCGGCGTCATAAACCAAGTAATCTGTCTTGTCTTGGTTCATAGCAATTCTAAATTTTGATGCGATATATTTATTAAACTGATAATCGTACCGGTCTAAATGGTCGGGCGTTATATTGGTGATAATTGCAACCTTGGGCTTAAAAGCTAACACCCCATCTAGTTGAAAACTGCTTATTTCTAACACATAATGACTAAAATCATTTTCTGCTACCATTTTAGCATAGCTATCTCCAATATTACCTGCCATACCAACAGCTAAATCCGCTCCTTTTAAGAGATGATTTGTAAGCATTGTCGTGGTAGTTTTACCATTGCTTCCCGTAATACCTATAATTGATGCTTGCGTATATTTTGATGCAAACTCAATTTCTGAAATAACAGGCACACCATTAGCTACTAGTTTCTTTACCAAAGAAATTGTGTCTGGTATTCCGGGGCTTTTCATCACCACGTGTGCTTTTAAAATCTTAGCTTCACTATGCTGGTTTTCTTCCCATTCAATCTCAAAATGTTTAAGAACTTTTTTATACTCTTCTTTTACTTTTCCTCCATCTGAAACAAAAACATCAAATCCTTTTTGTTTCCCTAAAATTGCTGTACCTACGCCACTCTCTCCTGCACCAAGCACTACCAGCCGTTCCATCTTATCGTATTTTTAAGGTGACAATACTTACTATTGCAAGCATAATCCCTATAATCCAAAAGCGTGTTACTATTTTACTCTCGTGATATGATTTTTTTTGATAATGATGATGTAATGGTGCCATTAAGAATATTCGCTTGCCTTCACCATATTTTTTCTTGGTATGCTTAAAATATCCTACTTGCAACATCACCGATAGGGACTCCGCAAAGAAGATTCCACACAACAATGGAATTAATAATTCTTTACGAACGATAATTGCTATTACTGCAATTACTCCCCCAATTGTTAGACTCCCAGTATCTCCCATAAATACTTGTGCTGGATAAGCGTTATACCATAGAAAACCAACTAGAGCTCCAACAAAAGCGGCTATAAAAACTAATAACTCTCCTACTTTAGGGATATAAAAAATATCTAGATATGTAGAGAATTCTACATTTCCAGAGACCAGTGCAAAAATCCCTAATGTCAATACTATAATAGCAGACGAACCAGCGGCAAGACCATCTATACCGTCTGTTAAATTTGCACCATTAGAAACCGCAGTAACAATTAAAATTATAATTGGAATAAAGACTAACCATGCATATTTTTCCATTCCTTCACCAGTCCAAGAAATAAAATCTGCATAATCTAGCTGATTATCTTTCAAAAAAGGCACATTGGTTTTTGTAGACTTCTTCTCTTGACCTACCACTTGTTCTACCTTAAAATCTTCTGTAATTATAGTACCGTCTTTCTCTTTCATGGTAACTTCTGGATGAAAGTAAAGCGTAGCTCCAACAATAAGACCCAATACTACCTGACCCAAAATCTTAAAACGGCCTTTTAAACCTCCTTTATCTTTTTTAAAGATTTTAATATAGTCATCTATAAAACCAATAGCTCCCATCCAAACTATAGTAACTATTAGCAGAATGATGTATATATTAAGGATATCAGAAAACAGTAATACAGGTATTAGCGTAGAAAAAATAATAATTAACCCACCCATAGTAGGCGTACCTGCTTTTTCTTTTTGCCCTTCTAAACCTAAATCTCGAACACTCTCTCCTATTTGTTTTCTTTGCAAAAATTCAATGATTCGCTTACCGTATATCATGGCGATTAACAGTGAAAACAAAACAGCCATACCCGCCCTAAATGTTTGGAACTGAAATAAAGAAGCTCCAGGCAATTGGTACTGTTGTTCTAAAAATTCAAAAAGGTAGTATAGCATTACTACATTATTTATTTAAACTGTTAAGCGCTTCTTTTACTTCTTTAAAATCATCAAAATCAATACGCTTTCCATTGGTTTCTTGATAGTTCTCGTGGCCTTTACCAGCAACAAGTATAATGTCATTAGCAACCGCAAGTTTGCAAGCTGTTTTAATCGCTTGTTTTCTATTCTCAATTGCTAAAATCTTCCTTACATTTTGAGGCTCCACACCAGCTTCCATTTCTTCAATAATGATTTCTGGCGATTCTGTTCTTGGGTTATCTGATGTGAAAATGGCTTGATTGCTCATTTCTGAAGCGATATGACCCATAACCGGGCGCTTAGACTTATCACGGTCACCACCACACCCCACTACGGTGATGACGTTTTCATTTCCAGTCCTCAATGCATTGATAGTTATCAACACATTTTTTAGCGCATCCGGCGTATGGGCATAATCAACTATAGCCGTAATTTTTTCTTTAGATATAAAATATTGAAACCTACCATCTACATTTTCTAATTCGCTAATAAGCCTTAGTATTTCTAGTTTTTCTAAACCAAGAATATCTGCTGTAGCATAAATAGCCAGTAAATTATAGGCGTTAAAATCTCCTATTAGTTTTGACCAAAGTTCATTGTCACCAATCTTTAACAACTGGCCATCTATTTGGTTTTCTAAAATCTGTCCGCGATAATCTGCAAATGATTTTAAGGCATAATTGTATTTTCTAGCCTTGGTGTTCTGTAGCATTACCATCCCATTCTTATCATCAAAATTGGTAAGGGCAAATGCCGTTTTAGGCAAGCCATCAAACAATTGCTTTTTAGTATCTCTGTATTCTGCAAAAGTTTTGTGATAGTCTAAATGATCGTGAGAAAGATTGGTAAAAATTGCTCCTTCAAAATGAAGTCCTTCTGCTCTTTTTTGATGAATTCCATGGGAGCTTACCTCCATAAAGCAAAACTCTACACCTTCTTCATTCATTAAATGCAAATGCTCATTTATGGTAATAGCATCTGGAGTGGTATGTGAAGTAGTATATTCCGTTTCATCAACCATAATTTTTATAGTTGAAATTAAACCTACCTTATATCCTGCTTTTTTAAACAAACTATATAATAAGGTACTTACCGTAGTTTTACCATTTGTACCTGTAACGCCTATTAATTTTAAGTTTTTAGAAGGATTACCATAAAAATTAGAGGCTAGTATAGCTAGTGCCTTATTACCGTTGTCAACTTCTACATAAGTAACTCCATTAACCACTAGTTTTGGTAATTGCTCACATATAATTGCTTTTGCTCCTTGGTCAATTGCTGTTTGAATGTATTTATGCCCATCTGTTACCAAACCTTTAATAGCTATAAAAACATCATCCATTTCTACTTTCCTAGAATCAAAATGAATATGGTTCACCAAAACATTAGTATCACCACTAACCGCAGTAAGACTAACTCCATATAATATGTCTTTCAATAACTTCATGATAATTGTAAGACTATTTTTTTTACTTTATGTATTTCGGTTCCTTCGGCTACAGACTGTTCTTTTACTTTTCCATTTCCATTAATTTCAACCTTAAGTCCAAGATTTTCTAAAATTGCAATAGCATCCATACCACACATTCCCTTTAAATTGGGAATTGTTTGATATTCTTTTTGGACCTCTGTAAAAAACTGCTTGTATTCTTTATCTAATTCTCCGTATTTAATTCCTTTCGGCACAACCTTATCTACAACCGGGGAGATAGAATGTATTTTTTGAGCCATATCTTTAAAAACTGGCCCAGCAACATCTGCTCCATAAATACCTACTTCTCTATCTGGTTCGTGGATGACTACTATACAAGAATACTTAGGTTTATCGGCAGGAAAATAACCCACAAAAGATGAAATGTATTGAAGCTTATCAGGGTCTTTTGCTACATAGTTTTTTTGGGCAGTTCCTGTTTTACCTGCCATAGAAAAATTCTTAGAATACAGGCTATTGCCTGTACCATAATCTTTTTCGACCACATCTTTTAATAGCACTCTTACTTTTGCTACTGTCTCTTTTGAGCATATAGATGGGTTAATAACCTCTTTGTCAAATTCTTTAAGAACTTTATTGCCCACGCGGGCTTGTTTAATAAATCTAGGGCGTACTAATTCTCCGTCATTAGCAATTGCATTATAGAATGCTAATGTTTGCATAGGTGTCATAGCAACTTCATAGCCATGTGACATCCACGCTAAAGAAATACCCGACCAGCCTTCATCGCCAGGATATCTAATTACAGGTTTTCCTTCGCCTACTATAGGTAAGTCTAAACCTTTATGAAGCCCCATATTCATAAGGCGGTCTATATAATCTTCTGGGCTATCTTTATAATTTTCATGAATAACTTTTGCAAAAGCTGTATTAGAAGACAAGGCAAATGCTTTAGCCATAGTAATTTTACCGTAACCACCCCATTTAGAATCTCTAACCGTACGGTCATAAATTCTCCATCTTCCTTTTTCTGTGTCTATAACAGTACTGGTATCTATTACTTTATCTTCTAAAGCAGCAACCATAGACATTAGCTTAAAGGTTGATCCTGGCTCATGAGATTCCCCTACTGCATAGTTTAATCGCTCGTAATATTTACCAGATGCTGTTCTTCCTAAGTTAGAAATTGCCTTAATAGCTCCTGTTTCGGTTTCCATAACCACCACACAACCGTGGTCCGCCTTATAATGTTCTAACTGCTTAAGTAATGCATGATGCGCTATATCTTGAATATTAGTATTTATAGTGGTAACGATATCTCTACCATCTTGTGGTTCTATAATATTATTAAAGCCTACTGGTTTCCATTGTGTTCCAGCACTTTTTTGCTTTAATCTTTTCCCCTCATTACCTCTTAAAAAATCTTTACCATATGCGCCATCTAAACCAACTCTAGTAATATGCCCTTCTTCATCTATTCGTTCGTAACCTATACTTCGTGATGCCATTCCGCCAAGAGGGTATTCTCTAACTACGCGTTGTGATTCTATAAAACCACCTCTATTTGGACCATACCTAAATAATGGAAATGTACGCATGCGAGCATAATCCATATACTCTACATTTCTAGCGATAAGTTTATACCCATTTCTATTAGCACGAGCTTTTCTTAGCATTTGACGGTAATGAGAAGGAGGCTTATTAAACAATACTCCTAAGGAATCGGACAAAGGGCCAATATTTTTAGTCCAATCTTTTTCTCTAACTGTATTAGCATCAAAACGGATTTCATACTTGGCTACGGAAGCAGCCAATAAACTACCATCATCAGCATATATATTACCGCGATTAGGTTCTATGGTGAACATTTTTTCGGTTTTAGCCATAGCCATTTCATTATATGTATGACCTTTAACCATTTGAATGTCTACCAATTTTACCACTACAGCAATTGCAAAGAGAACCAGACCACCCGCAATTAGGTATAGTCTATTCATTATATTTTTCTCTTTTATAGCCACTTAATCTTCTTTTTTAATAATTATTTTTTGTGGTGGATTTACAGAGGGTTTTAATCCTTCTATTACCACTTTTTCTTTTAAAGAGGATTCTAATTTTAGCTGTTGTAAATCTCTCCTACTCTCAAAAAACTCACTACGAAGTCCGCGAACTTCTTTATTTAGTTTAGAAATTTGATGTACTTTTTTATCTGCTTGATGACTACTAGAAATCATCATTGCTGCTAAGAATGAAGCAAATAGTAAAAAAAGCCAGTTTTTAGGTGCTGTATCTGCACCAACTAGAAACTTTCCTTTTAAAATGTCTAATAATCCTTTTTTCATATTTCTTAAATCCGCTTCGCTATGCGAAGCTTTGCACTTCTCGCTCTATTGTTCTTTGCTATTTCTTCTGCCGATGGAACTATTAATCCTCCTACTTTTTTAAAAGGAACACTTATATTCCCGTAAAAATCTTTTTCTGCTTCACCTTCAAATCTACCGTCCCTAATAAATCGTTTTACCAATCTATCTTCTAGAGAATGATAACTTATAAGGCTTAACCTTCCCTCTTTTTCTAGCATTTCTGGGGTTTGTAATAAAAACTCTTTAAGCACTTCTATTTCTTGATTTACCTCAATCCTTATAGCTTGGTAGATTTGAGCTAAAATTTTATTTTCTTTCATTTTGGGCAAAAACTGCTTTAAGACAATTTTTAATTGCTCAGTAGTTTTAATTGACTGGTCTAATCTTGCATCTACTATAACCTTAGCCATAGCATTTGCATTACGCAACTCCCCATAATCAAACAAAACTTTAGCTAAGTTTTCATGAGTGTATTTATTGACAACATGATAAGCAGAAAGGGTATTATTTTTACTCATACGCATATCCAAATCGGCATTAAATCGAATTGAAAATCCACGTTTTGCCTCATCAAATTGGTGTGAAGACACTCCGAAATCTGCTAAGATTCCATCAACTTTTAAAATGCCATAGAACTTTAAAAACTGTCTGAGAAATCTAAAATTCTCATTGATTAGTGTAAAGCGTTCATCTTTAATTGTATTTGCCAACGCATCCTCGTCTTGATCAAAGGCAAACAATTTTCCTTTACTCCCCAGTCTTTTTATAATCTCTTTAGAATGTCCTCCGCCACCAAAAGTGACATCTACATACACTCCATCTTTTTTTATATCTAAACCATCTACTGCTTGCGTAAGCAAGACAGCGTTATGATACATCTTCCTTAGTTTTACCCAACATCACCTTACCTGCCAATTCTTTCTTACGCTCTTTTGTTGCTATAACTGCTTTTTCATACACCTCTAAATCCCAGATTTCTAAATGCTTTCTTATAGGAGCAATTTTTACTTCCTTACTAATACCAGCCATAGCCATAACCTCTTTAGCTATAAGCAATCTACCTGTTCCATCTACTTCAACTGGCCTAAGACCTGCAGTGAAAATTCTTATAAAATCATCCACCTCTTCATCGTATCTATTTTTTTCGTCCAGCTCTCCCATCACCTTTTCCCATTCTTTTGCTGGGTATAGCTCTAAGCACTCCTTGTAGTACGACTTCTTTATGTAAAAACCATCTTTTAAAATTGGCTGCATCTGATTGCGCAACGCAATAGGGAGCATAACCCGCCCTTTTGCATCAGCCTTGCAATTGTATGTGCCAAAAAAATAAATGTTCAAAATCTGGTTTGTTTACTTAATTATAACTCAAATATAGAAATATTATTACCACAATTTACCACTAAAAGTAAAATCTTAATAAAAATATAAAGTTTTATTGCATTATTTACCACCAAATATAAAATTTAAATACTTTTTACCTAATTAAATGCGCACAAAAATTTATAATACCTATCATAAAGAAATTGGACTTTTAATTTTGATTTACGCATTACTCTTAATTAACTATCTTTGCTTTTCTTGACCAACCAAGTTTTAATGAAAGACGAAATTATTTCTGAAGGCAAATACAGATATTTAGAAATTGGTGAAGGAACCCCTATTATCATACTTCACGGGCTAATGGGTGGGTTAAGCAATTTTCATGGTGTAACTGATTTTTTTCCTGAAAAAGGGTATAAAATTTTACTCCCTGAACTGCCTATTTATGATAAGCCGGTCTTAAAAACTACGGTTAAGAATTTTGCCAAATTTTTAAATGATTTTATTAAGTTTAAAGACTTAGATAATGTTATTCTTTTAGGAAATTCCCTTGGCGGGCATATTGGATTGTTATATACTAAAATGTTTCCTGAAAAAGTAAAAGCATTAGTAATAACAGGGAGCTCTGGATTATACGAAAGTGCAATGGGTGACGGTTACCCAAAAAGAGGTGACTATGAGTTTATAAAAAAGAAAGCTCAAGATGTTTTTTATGATCCAGATATAGCCACTAAAGAAATAGTAGACGAGGTTTTTGCTACAGTTAATAACCGAGTTAAATTATTAAAAACCTTAGCAATAGCTAAAAGTGCTATTCGCCACAATATGGCTAAAGATTTACCAAAAATGAATACACCAACTTGTATCATTTGGGGAGAGAATGACAGCGTTACACCACCTAATGTGGCAGATGAGTTTCATGAATTATTACCAGATTCTGATGTTTTTTGGATTAAAGAATGTGGTCATGCTCCAATGATGGAACATCCAGACGAGTTTAATGCAATACTACATGCTTGGTTGATTAAACGTAACTTCTAGTTGTTATGAAAATTACTTCGGCTGAATTTGTAATGAGCAATTCAGATGTTGCTAAATGCCCTGCAGCACCTTTACCGGAATATGCATTTATTGGTCGCTCTAATGTGGGGAAGTCTTCTCTAATTAATATGCTAACAGACAGAAAAAGTCTAGCAAAAACATCAGGAAGGCCTGGAAAAACCCAACTTATCAATCATTTTAAAATAAACAAAAATTGGTTTCTTGTAGATTTACCAGGATATGGATATGCTAGGGTTTCTAAAAAAGATAAAAAGACTTTTCAAAAATACATTACAGCTTATTTTAAAAAACGTGAACAACTTGTTTGCTCTTTTGTACTAGTTGATATACGGCACGAACCACAACCTATTGACTTAGAATTTATGGAATGGCTAGGGATAAATAGTATTCCTTTTGCTATAATTTTTACTAAAGCTGATAAATTAAAACCAAAGGCAATAGAAAATTACGTTGCAACATATTTAAAACAGTTATTAGAAACCGTCTGGGAAGAGGCACCACCTCATTTTGTTACTTCATCAACCAATCGTACAGGAAAAGAGCAGGTTTTGGATTATATTGATGGCATTAATAAAATCTTTTATGAGCAGAAGACTTAATGCTATCTCTTATTTTACAATAATCTTAATTAGGCTTAAGCTCCAACTTTTCGGCAAAATAATCACAAAAATCTTTCATTGTTGCCGTCATTTTTTCGTCTTGGGTAGCTTTCATAAAAGTATCTGATAAGGAAACTAAAGTTTGATGAAAAAAGGTTTTCATTTCATCCACCGGCATATCCTTTGTCCACAAATCTATTTTTAACGACTCTTGGTTTTTACTATCCCAAACCGATAATAACATGGCTTTTGCGTCTTCATTATTAACACCACCATCTTCTGCAGACCAATTGAGTTCTTCTGGAACTCTATTTTCATCAAGTCCTACTTTTAATCTTATTTCTGAGGTATGTTCTACTGCCATTATTTTCTAGGTTTGTAATTTGATTTTTTAAAAATATCGTCTCCAGAGATACTTAGAAGTTGTGTTGGCGTTATATTAGGGTTTTTATCCATAAAAGCCTTTACAATTTGCCAACCTATATATCGTCCTAATCTACCAGGTGATTCACTGTCTAATTCTAATTGAAATTTTGAAAATGGTGCTGGGTCTAAAAACCTTTTATCTAATTCGGAATCGGTACTATATAATAATTCTTGTTCAATAAAATGACGCCATATTTGTGCTTCATTTACAACCGCCCAATCTATTTCTTCTTTGGTATAATTTATTTTTTGATAATCTTTTTTAGCTGGCAAGAACTTATCTATTAAATACAATTCTTTACCATAATATATCATTCTAGACAAAAAAGAGCGGTTTCTAGGATATTTATTTACACGCTTAGCAGTAGCACTTGCAATATTAGAAGCTAAATATTCTTTATCTAATCCTTTAGCAATATAATTAGGTAAACCTGCGTAAAAGCGATGTTCGCTACCCAAATAATTATCTAATCCTATTAATAAAAGTGAGTCTGCCAAAATGACCCTATCATTATAATTTACATCAGAAATAAGTGTAATTACCTTAGGACTTTTAAAATTGGGTAAATAAAATTTAATGTGTTTAAACAGCGCCTTTATTTCTTCAGTTTCATCATCAAAATTTTCAAATGTTTTAAAAACCTCTTGTTGTAATTCTAACTGTAATGTATCTGTTAGCTTAGCTATCCAAATACTATCTGGATATTGACTTGGAAATAAATAAGAATACTTTGTTTTAAGTACAGGTATGTCATCTGCTGTAGCATCTGCAAAAAGCCTATCAAATCTAACTATATCAAGATTAACTTCAACCTTGCTAATTGCTTCAGCATTTTTATCCTCTTCTTTACAAGAAAAAATTAGAGCTAAACAACTAATAATGAGAAAGTATTTACAAAACAACTTCATTTTTTAGTCCTTAGAGTTTAATTTTACAAGCTACAAAGGTAAATTTTTGACTTTAAAATAGAACTATGCAAACAGAAAAGGTAATAGACCATATTGTAAATTGGCTAAAAGAGTACGCAACAAATGCAAAATGTAAAGGATTTGTAATTGGCATTTCTGGTGGTATAGATTCTGCAGTTACTTCTACATTATGTGCAAAAACAGGCTTAGACTTACTTTGTTTAGAAATGCCTATTCACCAAGGTAAAAATCAAGTAAGTCGTGCTAATAATCATATAAATTGGTTAATGGATAATTTTACTGATGTAGATAGACAATTGGTAGAACTAACCCCAGTTTTTGATAGTTTGGTAAATGCATTTCCTAAAGTGGCTAATGAGGAAGAGCGTTTTATGTCTTTAGCAAACACTAGAGCTCGTTTACGTATGACCTCTTTATATTATTTTGCTGCCCTTAAAGGTTATTTGGTAGCAGGGACAGGAAACAAGGTAGAAGATTTTGGTGTTGGCTTCTATACCAAATACGGTGATGGTGGAGTAGACCTAAGTCCTATCGCCGATTTAATGAAATCTGAAGTTTATAAAATTGCAGAAGTTTTAGGTGTAAACCAAGAAATAATAAAAGCAGCTCCTACAGATGGTTTGTGGGGAGATAGTAGAACAGACGAAGATCAAATTGGAGCTACATATCCAGAATTAGAATGGGCTATGAAAATGGATGCTGAAGGAAAAAAAGTAAGTGACTTTTCTCACAGAGAAAAAACAGTTTTTTCAATTTATAAAAAATTAAATTCTGCAAACAAACATAAGATGATTCCTATACCCGTATGCGAAATTCCTAAAACACTAAAAACCAACTCCTCAACCCCAAAATAGCACTTTACAACTAAAAAAAACCTATAATTTTAAGGTTTTTGTTAAAAAACAGCATATTTGCTTCATAATTATGCTGTGTTTTACAACATTTTTAGTAATGTTGTGTTTACTAATAAAGTAAGTTTTTTTTTACTAATACTTTTTTAGGAAAAATATTAACCTTTTTTAAATTAAATCAAATGATTAAAGTATTAATTGCTGACAACCATCCAGCAGTAAGACAAGGAGTAAAATACGTACTAGAAAAAACTCCAGGTTTCGAATTAATTGCAGAAGTTTCTACAACAACTGAACTTTTTGAAACATTGTCTAAACTTTCTCCAGATGTAGTAATGTTAGAAATGGACATTCCAGACATTAACGGTATTGCAACTTTAAGAAAAATGAAACAAGAATATCCTGAAGCAAAAGTACTCATGTACAGTGGTCAATCTGAAGATGTCTACGCACTAAGTAGCATACGAGCAGGAGCCTTTGGTTATTTATCTAAATCTGCAGATTTAGAGTACATTATTACTGCCATTAAAAAGGTGAGCGAAGGAAATATGTTTATTACTAATGAGTTAGCCCAACGTTTAGCCTTTGATGAAGGTTCACAAAAGCCACGTAGATTCTTTAGAAAATTATCTTCTAGAGAAATTGAAGTTCTTAAACTCTTAGCTACTGGCAAACGTAATAAAGAAGTTGCCGAAGACTTAAATCTTAATGAGAAGACAGTTAGTACATACAAAGCTAGACTTATGCGTAAATTGAATGTTGACAATTTAGTTGATCTTTTACAGCAAGCAAAAGCTTTAGAATTATACTAAAGAGCTTACTACATAAAATAAAAACCCCAGTTAAGCTGGGGTTTTTTTATGAAAGTACTCTATTTAGTTTAGCGTTTAACAATTTATTTAATTGTAGGTAATTCATTATTTCTTCTAAGATTTCAGTATTATCTATAATCTCACCCGATGTATCTTCTTGTAATTTAGAAATTCTACTTTTTATTAAATTACATCTTAAAGTAAGTATTGTTTCCCCAACTAACTGAGCTATA